>JAKAEG010000080.1 GCA_021819985.1 Nitrospirota bacterium
TCAGTAAACGCAGATCGGGTTAGCGCAGCGTAACCCGACACTTCCTTAAATTTTTCACCTTTACTCACTGCCCACCATCGAATCAAATTGAATACATTGCTCGGCTCCCCAATCGGGCTGATAAATGCCTTTCTTAGCGAATTCGCGGAAACTCGAATGCTCCCATTCTATTGGTGACCTCGCATACCCGTGTTTTACCGGGTTGTAATGAGTATATTCCACATGGCTTGTAAAATCATCCTCATCCCTGATTTGATGCTCCCAAAACCTGTCTTGTCAAATTTTCCCGTTTAGCAGGTATTTCTTTGTGAAATAACTTTTCACCAAACGCCACCTTGTCGAAAAGTCGTTGATCCCTTCAGGCAGCGTCCAGACGCAATGAATATGGTCGGGCAAGATCACAAATGCGTCCATCTGAAAGGGATGCTTCCCTTTTACATGATCTAAAGCAAGCCCTATGAGATTTATATTTTCAAAAGAAGACAATATCCCTCGCCTGTGTTCCGTGACCACAGTGAAGAAAAATGCGGCCCCTTTTGCTCTTGAACGCCTGTAATTCATTAATTGGAATTGTCGGGTTACGCTGCGCTAACCCGACCTACGTTTTTTAATTTTTTTGCTCAGCAGTGCTAATTTTATCCTGATAGTAATCTACACTTTTTCGAGAATATTTTGGAAGAAAAGCACGGGAAAGTTACAGGGAGCATTGTTGTATCCGCTGCGTTCACCCAAAAAGCATGAGTCAAAGGGGGAAATCTTGCAATATCCTAATCAGGTCACTCCGTCTTTATAGGAGGGGAACTCTTTTTAGCAGGACCGTCAGGCCCTGGACAAACCCGGTTTCAGTCCGGGTGGACCACCCGTTTCCATCTTTTATGTATCCAGAGCCATTCGGACGGGTTTTCTTTCACATGCTCCTCTATGGCCATGTTCAGTCTTCTCAGTGCCTGCTCTTCGGTGCCGCTCACATCGGCTTCAGGATAAACCGTTATCTCATGCCCAAGGGGGGTCCTTTTTATGAAGGCGGGTATAAGCGCCGCGCCGGTCCTTCTTGCCAGCAGCACCGGCATCCTGGTGGTCCATGCGCCCCTGCCAAGAAACTCCACTATATGGCCCTCTTCCTTCAAGACTGCCTGGTCCATCAAAATTCCGGCAAAGCCGCCCGTTTTAAGGGAACCAAGCAGAGCGCGGATCGCGCCTTTTTTATAGATGACCTTGTTGCCGTATCTGGCCCGCGCACGCTCAAGGAACCGGTTCAGATAGGGATTGTTAAGCGGCCTGGCCACTATCTGGAGCGGGCCCACTTCCATCCCGGACTTTAATGCCAGAAGCTCCCAGTTACCGGTGTGGGCCGTAATGAATATTACTCCCCGTCCGGCGTTGAAGGCTTCGGTGCAATTGTCGAGACCTTTAAAGGTGACTGACCTCAGGATCGAATCGCCGCGGCCGTAGTATATTTTGTCGAGTTCGACAAAGGATATCCCAAGGTTTTCAAAACACCTGCGAGCTATTATATCCGGGGGCGGCGCGTCCGTTATGGCGCCCATGTTTATCGCCTCCCTCAGATTTTCGAGGGCTATCTTTCTCCTGCTGCCCCAAACCCTGTAAAGGAGTCTTCCGGCAAAAGCGCCAAATTTTTTAGCCAGTCCCAAAGGCAGGAGCGCCAGGGCCAGGGAGAGCATGAAAAAAAGGGCGAACTCCCCGGCCCTGAGGATCGTCTTTACCATTTACTTTGCGCCGTGACCTTACTTCTTCGGCTCTTCACGGACCTTTGGCTCTTCATGGACGGCTTCGGCCAGGCCTTCGTCCTTTTTGCTCTTTATAGCCTCGCCGATCTCATCCAGCCGCTTGGAAACCAGAAAATTGAGGGTGCCTTCAGGGTACTTTCCGCTGCCGTCCGGCTCTCCAGCCGGAATGCCCATGAGAAGCTCAATGGCGTCTTCCGCATGGCTGATCGGATATATACTGAACTTCCCGTCCCTGACCGCGTCCACCACCTCTTTTTTGAGCATCAGGTTTTTTATGTTCCTTTTAGGGATGATAACGCCCTGGGAGCCGTCAAGCCCGCGTATCTTGCATATCTCGAAAAAGCCTTCGATCTTTTCGTTCACGCCGCCGATGGGCTGGACATCCCCGTTCTGGTCCATTGACCCCGTGACCGCGAAAGACTGTTTTATGGGCACGCCGGCGGCGCTGCTTAAGATGGTATAGAGTTCGGCGCAGGAGGCGCTATCGCCCTCGATCATTTCGTAGAGCTGTTCGAAAGTGAGGGAGGCGGAGATGCTGATAGGTTTTTTAGCGGCATATTTGCTCCATAGATAATTGGTGATGATGAGGACCGCCTTCTCGTGTATCTTTCCGCTCATCTTGGTTTCGCGCTCTATATTCACCACTCCGGCTTTTCCGGCATACGTGCGGGCGGTTATCCTTGAGGGCTTGCCGAAACTGTAATCCCCCATGTCCATTACGGCAAGTCCGTTTATCTGCCCCACTGTGGCCCCTGCGGTCTCGACTATTAGCGTGTCTTCGATCATAAGGTCCCTGATGCGGTCGCTTATCCGGCTGTGGCGGTATATCTTTTCATAGAGCGCCTTTTCGACGTGTTCCGCTGTAACCACGCCGCTTCCCGCATTGTTGGCCCAATAATGGGACTCCCTGACCAGGTCCGTCACATCCCTGAACCGGGTAGTTATCTTGTCCTGGTGGCCGGCAAGCCTTGAGCTGTACTCGATTATCTTTGCAATGCCGGAGGCATCGAAGGGAAGCAGGTTTTCCTGCTCGCATTTAAGCGCCACGAAAGACACATATTTCTTCATGTGCTCCGGGGTCCTGTCCATGAAGGAGTCGAAATCCGCCTTGACCTTGAATATCTCGCGGTACTCCTCATCCAGGCTGTAAAGAAGGTAATATATCTGCGGATTGCCTACAAGGATGACCTTCAAATTGAGCGGAATGGACTCCGGCCTGAGCATGGCGGTAGTAATGGCCCTGTACTGCTCCCAAACATCTTCCAGTTTGAGCTCCCTGTTTCTGACGGCCCGCTTCAGGGCTTCATAAGAGAAGATATTCCTGAGCAGGTCCATGGCGTCGACGATCAGATATCCGCCGTTTGCCTTATGAAGAGCGCCGGATTTTATCATGGAAAAATCCGTTGTGGCCACACCGAACTGGAATTTATATTCCAGCCGCCCGAACAGGTTATTGTAGGTGGGGTTGCTTTCAAAAACACACGGAGCGCCCTTGACATCGGAGTTGTTCACAAGCACATTTACCACATACCTGACGAAAGACGGCTCCGGCCTCTGCGGTCTCATGAAAGGCAGCGCCGCCGCCGGCTGCTCCTCCGACTGCGGTTTGAAGTCCTCGAGGTGCTCCAGTATGTCTTCCTGAACGTCCGTAAGGTAATCGTTTATCTTTTCATATTTGCCGTACTTTGCCCGGAGGTCTTCTATCATATGGCCTATGGCTGAAAGGGCGCCCTGCCGCTCTATGCGGTTCAGTTCTTCCTTCAAACTCTTCTCCTCCGCCCGGACATTCCTCACGATATCATCCAGCTTTTCCTGGAGGTCTTTTCCTATCAGCTCTATTTTCTTTTTGGTCTTTTCATCCAGGGCCTCGAATTCCTCTTCGGTAAGAGGCTCTCCGTTTTTCTTGACCGGCACCGTCACGAGCCCCGCGACTGTCCTTTTGATCGTAAAGCCGTTCTCCTGGGCCTGGCTTTCCAAAGAGGAAAACAGGTCCTTCTGCCTTTTCTGGAAATCCTCCATCACCTTGCTGCGCTGCTTTTCATACTCCTTGGACTCGAATACCTTCGGTATCTCCGTCTTTACATTTTTTATGAACTCCTCCATGTCCCTGTGGAACTCCTGGGCCTTTCCGGCTTCCAGGGAAATGGTCTTCGGTATATCCGGGTCCTTGAAGTTGTAGACATAACACCAGTCCGGAGGCACCGGCTGTCCGGCCGCCTTTTCCTTAAGGAGCATTTTGATGGTGGTAAGTTTTCCGGTCCCGGTCTCGCCCAGAACGAATATATTGAAACCGGTATCGCTAAAGTTGAGGCCGAAATCAAGCGCGTGCATGGCCCTTTCCTGGCCTATGGTGCCTACAAGCGAGGAAATGTCCTTTGTGGTCTTGAAATCGAGTATTTCGGGGTCGCAGCATTTATAAAGCTGGTCCGGTTTCAGCTTCTCAGGCATCATGATATAAAGCCTCCTTTCGAAAAAACCAAAAAAATAGGATTTTAAAAAGCGGCCTAACCAAAAAAACAAAAAGCAAGAAATCTGAAATTTTAGAAAATCAAAAAACAAAAAAGAAAAAAATCAGGCCCTTGGATGGTGCTCTTTATAGACCCTTTTGGCCCTGTCCAAAGATACTTTGGTGTAGACCTGTGTAGTGGCTATATCCGAATGCCCCAGCATTTTCTGAAGGCTCCTCAGATCGGCCCCTCCCTCCAGCATATGAGTGGCGAAGGAATGCCTGAGCATATGCGGACTGAGCTTTATTCCCGCCATGGACGCGTAGAATTTCAGAGTTTGCCAGAACCTCTGGCGTGTCATCGGCGTTCCCCGTCCCGTCAGGAACAAAAAATCCGTCCGCCTGTTGCGCAAATTCGCCTCCCTGGGCCCTTCGATGTACCCTTTCAGCCTCCTTACGGCACGTCCGCCGATGGGGACAACCCTCTCCTTGGAACCCTTGCCCGTGACCCTCACAAAGCCGGCATCAAGGAACACGTCCGATATTTTCAGCCCTATCAACTCGCTTACCCTGAGCCCGCAACTGTACATAAGCTCTATCATGGCTCCGTCCCTTTCCCTGAACCGGGCAAGGACGTCCTCTTTTCTGTCCAGCACCTTGCGTATTTCCGCAAGAGGCAGCGCCTTCGGAAGCCTTTGCCACAGCTTGGGTGTTTCAAGCAGCCGTGCGGGGTCATCGACCCTCAAGCCTGAGAACACCTGGTAGCCGGAAAACCCTTTTATGGAAGAAATGTTTCTGGCAAGCGTGGCCGTGGAGAGCCCTTTTTGCCTGAGTTCGTCGATATATTCAATTATGTTCCCATTGGTGAAAGAGACAGGGGTTACCCCCCTTTCCTCAAGCGATCGAAAAAAACCCGCCAGGTCCCTCCCGTATGAGGCCAGGGTATTTTTTGAAAGCCCTTTTTCGGCCGCCAGGTATGCCAGAAAATCCCCAAGCGGGTTTTTTTGTTTTTCTTTTTCTTTCATCGGCTTTCTCCATGACAAAACCCGAACGGGGCCTTTACCGAAAATTTTTCTCCACCTGTTTCGTTAAGGAAGGTCCCGATGCCGGTCTGGGTCTTCAGCCGTTCATAAAGGGTTTTTGCCATGCCCATCAGGTTCACTGTGTCTTCCCTGTTATAGGTTATGAGCAGGTCGTACGCGGCTCTGTTACCCCGCTTTGCCTCGTGCCACAACCTTACGGCCTGGTATCCGTCCAGCCCCTTTACGGAATCGTCCCTGTGAATGCCCAGAAGCGGCTCTATTTTTTTAAGGCCGCCCGTTATGCCAAGCTTTCTTGCCCCGAAACAGAGATCGAAATGCGCCATCTCGAAATCTATCCCAAGGCTTTCTTTCAGGAAAGGCAGGTCGAACCCGGAGCCAAAGAATGTAATAACATAGCGGTACCTTGAGAGTTCCTTTTTCAGGGCCTCGGATGACAAGTTTTCCCCTCTTACGAACGCCTTGTAATCGAACCCGTCATACAGGCCAACCACGGTCACGTAACCGCCTGCCGCATGGTGCCACCCGTTGGTCTCTATATCCAGGCAGACCGCCCGGTCCCTGAACACCTCGTAAAGCCGCCAATGCTCCTTCAATTTAAGCGCCTGGGCGAAGTAGCCGGAATCACCCATGGCCAGCCTTTTCCCCGCGTCCATAAGCCGTTTATCGAATACGGCTTTCCTGACCGGACTGATCGTTTTTATTTCCGGGGCGCCGATGAAATCGCCCCATTCGAGGATCCCTTTTCTCCAGAGCGCCCTTTCAAGTTTGGGGCCTATGCCCTCAAGGATACTGAAGGTATTTCTGATCATCCATTTGGAGATTCCTTCGAATCTCCAATGCAGTGTATTTTTGATTTATCCATGTTCGCTCACTTTCCGTTCGCTACCCATTTATTATAGACGTATGGAGGGCCCTCTACAACTCGTAAATACTGCCGGCCCGGGGAGTGTAACCGCCATCCGCATTATAAATAAAAACAGGGGCCTCGATGGCAAGCCCGTGCCGGCCGCCCTTTACGGCTTCGATGAGCATCATCTTGGCCGGAAGGCCTTCCCTTCCGTGGACAAATTGCAGACGTTTGGGTTCGAATCCCGCTGCCCGGAGCGTATCGAGGGCTTCCAGAAGCCTCTCCGGATGGTACACCATAAAAAACCTGCCTTTGTCCTTTACTAGGTAGTTTGCGGCTTTTACCAGGGCCAGAAGGGACATCGTCAATTCGTGCCTGGCCGCGGCCTTTTCTTTGTCCTGGCATATTCGGCCGGAGACAGCTTTCCTGAACGGAGGGTTCGAGACGATTATATCGAAACCGGCGGGCACATCGGGAGGGGCGGATACCGCTTGGGCCCCCTCCATCGCGCTCTTTATTGAATCGATGCAATTGATGTCCGCCTTTATGGCAATGACCCGGTTTTCAAGCCCGTTCAGACCGATGTTCCTTAAGGACAGCGAGAAAAGCCCGTCCTGAAGCTCGATCAAGCATACCCTGGCGTTTTCGTATTTTTTGGCAAGCAGCAGCCCGATAACACCGGAGCCGGCGCCGAGATCGGCTATCCTGGCCGGTTTTTTGGAATTCAGCCGGACAAAGTCGAAAAGAAGCAGCGCATCCATGGAAAACCTGTAGCCGCGCTCTCTCTGGTAGAGTTTGATGTCCCGTATGGAATCCAGTGTTAAAGTCATATTGATATTGTGCAAAAAATTAAAATCGAAAAACCTCCTTTATTAGGATAAAAGAAAATATGGGATGATGAAAAGAGGTATGAGGTCAAAGAAACTCTGTCCATTTCATTTTGACAACGTGCGAGCCGTCTGATAATTTTTCCATAGAGAGATCTGTTCCGGGATCCTGCATTGGAAAAATGGAAAAGGAGCAAAGATAAAAAAATGCTGAAGGAATTCAAGGAATTCGCACTTAAGGGCAATATGGTTGACATGGCCATTGGCATAATCATCGGGGCTGCCTTCGGCTCGGTAATAAAATCTCTCGTCTCTGATGTGATAATGCCCCCCACTGGGCTTCTGCTGGGAAAAGTGGACTTCTCGGACCTCTTCATAATCCTGAAAAATGGGACCATGCCCGGCCCGTATGCCACCGCCGGCGCCGCGTCAGAAGCGGGAGCCGTCGCGATAAGATACGGAGTTTTCATAAACCAGGTGGTGTCTTTTCTTATTGTTGTTTTTTCGGTATTCATGCTTGTGAAAGGAATGAACAGGTTAAGAAGAAAAGACGAAATGAAACCGGCTCCTCCGCAGACAAAGGAATGCCCTTATTGCCTTTCCACCATTCCGGCTATGGCCTTGCGTTGTCCTCAGTGCACATCCGGGCTCACGGCAAAAAAGGAGTAGACGTTTTTTACTTTTAGTTTTCTATATATAAAAATCCTTGAATTCGAAATAAAGAAAATATAAACTGGTTTACCATGCTTTCCCGGGTCCGGAGCGCGAGCCTTTACGGGATAGAAGCGCATCCCATCGATGTCGAAGTTGACATCGCGGGGCGGGGTCTTCCCCATTTCTATATAGTCGGCCTGCCAGACGCATCGGTAAAGGAAAGCAGGGACAGGGTGCGGGCCGCCCTCAAAAACACCGGTTTCAACTTTCCCCTGCGGCCGATTACGATAAACCTTGCGCCCGCCGACCTCAAAAAAGAGGGTTCCTCCTTCGACCTGCCCATTGCCATAGGCCTGGCCGCCGCGGAAGGCCTTCTGGAAGAGGGCTGCCTTTCCGGCTATCTCATAATGGGTGAACTCTCGCTGGATGGAAAAGTGAAACCGGTAAAGGGCGCCCTTTCGGTGGCTATGCTGGCCAGAAAGACCGGCGCCAAACTGATCCTTCCGGTTGAAAACGGCCCGGAGGCTTCCGTCGTATCCGGGGTGACGGTCCTCGGAGCATCGAGCCTGCCGGAGGTGGTCGAGCATTTGAGGGGGGCTGGCGAGCTTAGGACTTTCAGGACAAATGGCGAACCCCCGCTCTTGCCTGTTGGCCGGTATGATGAGGATTTTTTAGATGTTAAGGGACAGGAGCACGCCAAAAGGGCCCTGGAGGTAGCGGCCTCAGGCGGGCACAATGCCCTGATGACAGGTCCTCCAGGCGCGGGAAAAACGATGCTTTCAAGGAGGCTGCCGGGCATCCTGCCTCCCATAACCTTCGAGGAGGCGCTTGAGACCACAAGGGTCCACAGCGTGGCCGGTTTACTTAAAGACGGAAAGGCGCTTCTGGACACAAGGCCTTTCCGCACGCCCCACCATACCATATCGGATGTAGCCCTCATCGGGGGAGGCCAGTTCCCGCATCCAGGGGAAGTAAGCCTCTCCCATAACGGGGTCTTGTTCCTCGATGAACTGCCGGAGTTCAAAAGAAGCGTGCTTGAGGTGCTGAGGCAACCGCTTGAAAACGGGGAGGTCACAGTTTCAAGGGCGCAGGCTTCCGTCACATTTCCAGCGCGTTTCATGCTCGTGTCCGCGATGAACCCGTGCCCCTGCGGCTATCTGGGTGACGAACGGCACCAGTGCACCTGCTCTCCAAGCGCCGTGGCCCGTTACAGGGCAAGGGTTTCCGGGCCGCTACTGGACAGAATAGATATTCACATAGAGGTCCCGGCGGTGGCTTACAAAGACCTTAGTTCCGATCATCCGGGCGAGGGGACAGCTGAGATAAGGGCCCGCGTCATGGAGGCCAGGCAGAGGCAACTCGAGCGGTTCCGGGGCGAGAACATCTACGCTAACGGCCAGATGAAAACCAGGCATATAAAGAAATTCTGCAGGCTCGATGATCCCGCGCAGCGCCTGATGGAGACGGCTGTCCAGAAACTTGCCTTATCCGCGAGGGCCTACACACGTGTGCTTAAACTCTCCCGTACCATAGCCGATATGGACGGGCAAGCGGATATCGGCCCGCAGCATCTTTCTGAAGCCATCCAGTACAGGAGCCTGGACAGGGTCCTTTGAAACCTGTCTCAAAATTGGTTCTGAAGTGAAGAGAGCGGAAATCGTGGCAGACAAGGAGAAAAGGGGAAATCGCCCGGAGGCGTAGCAGCGCTACGTTGAGGACGATTTTTCCTTTATCGACGCCGTATGCCGCGATTTCAGCCTCTTCAGGCGCATTCCGCTTTCAGGTTGTCCAATATTCCAAGCATTTGCCGGGAGACGCCTTCCATTTCTTTAAAGGCATGTTCCGCCCTGTCTTTATTTCCGGTCTCACTCAAAGTTATAGCCTCTTTTGCAAGCCTGTGTATCTTTTCATGCGGGGCCTCTATCTTGCTGTAACTGGACATGCCGCCGCACAGGTCATGCCCTTCCTTGTAAAACCATTTGCCGAACCTGCATGAATGGTGGTCCGGCAATTGGGAGGCGTCCATGGATTTTATTCCGGAAACGCAGGCGGACACTTTTTCGACGAAATTCTTGTGGTCGTTCTTGGCAATTTCTATCATTACGACCGCTCCGCCCTTCGTCTTCACCCCCGAGGCGGCTCCCCGCAGCTCTTCGGCAATGGTAGAAAGTCTCAGCACCTCGCCCAGGACCTCCGCGGAAGATGTCTCTATAGCGCTTGAAATGGATGCCGTGTTTTCGATGCTCTTTGAAACCTCGGTGGTCGTAGCGGACTGCTCATCGATGGCGGTGGATATATGGGCCATCTGGTCACTTACCTTCTGCACGGCTCCAACTATGCTTTCAAGGGCCTGGCCGACGGCGTTTATGTACTGGGTTGCCCTAGATACCTCGGCGGTCGCCCCTTTCATTGAATTCACCGTCTCTGTGGATTCCTCCTGCACGGCATTTATCTTCCCGGATATCTCCGATGTCGCCCTTATGGTCTTTTCGGCCAGTTTCCTGACCTCGTCCGCCACAACCGCGAATCCCCTCCCCTGCTCCCCGGCCCTTGCGGCCTCTATGGCCGCGTTCAGGGCAAGGAGGTTTGTCTGGTCCGCGATGTCCTTTATGACCGTGACTATGCCGCCTATCTCGTCAACGCTCATATTGAGCTTCTCCACCACACCGGCAAGCCGGACCGTGGATTCGGAAACGTTGCCGACCGTCTCGACCGCGCCGTTTGCCACATCCTTTCCGCCCTTCGCTATTTCCATGGCCTCTTCGGAGGCGCCCGCGGCGTCTGTGATGTCCCTTGCTATCATGCTTATAGTCTGATTCATCTCTTCAGCCGCTGTGGCGATCTGCATTGCCTGTCCTGACTGGTTCTTTGCGCCGTCCGCCGTCTTTTCGGTCTTTTCCTTGAGGGCGTCAATTACCGGCAATATCTTGCTGGTCGACACCATTATCCTGCTTACCATCTCATTAAAGAACCGTATTATCTGATTTATATTCTGGGCGACCTGCGCGACCTCGTCCGTGCCGTCTTCCAGATACTCAAGGGCC
>JAKAEG010000081.1 GCA_021819985.1 Nitrospirota bacterium
ACCCCATTCAGGCGCTTGGCCCTTCCGGAAGCCTTTATTCCATTTCCGACTACTTCTCAATAAACCCGGCCTTCCTGGATGAAAAAGGCAGAAAACCCGCAAAAGAGCAGGTAAGGGACATGGTGGACGAGGCGCGGGGGATGGGGCTTCGGATGATGACGGACCTTGTCGTAAATCACTGCTCCACCGATTCGGAGCTTCTGAAGACCCATCCTGAATGGTTCCAATGGGATTCAAAGGGACATGTTATGCATCCGTTTGCGTTAGAGGACGGAAAGAAAGTGGTCTGGAAAGACCTCGCAAAATTCAATTATGGAATAAACGGGAGGGGAAAAGGAAAGAAGAAGGTCCAGCCCGCGAAAGACGGAGAAGGTCTTTACAGGTTTTTTGAAAGCGTGGTGGAAGACCTTATCAGGATGGGTTTCGAGGCATTCCGCTGCGACGCGGCTTACCAGGTGCCCAAAAGCTTCTGGGAAAGGCTTTTAAAGGAAACAAGGCAGCGGCATCCGCAGGTCCTTTTCCTGGCCGAAACCCTGGGCTGCCCTCCCGAGCAAACCAGAAGGACCGCTGCCGCCGGTTTCGATTACATCTTCAACAGCTCGAAATGGTGGGACTTTAAAAGCCCCTGGCTTGTAGAGCAGTATACGCTTACCAGGGAGATCGCGCCTTCCATCAGCTTTCCCGAAAGCCACGACACAGAAAGGCTTGCCCAGGAGCTTGATGGAAGCGTGGAGGGCCTTAAACAGCACTACCTTTTTTCCGCCCTGTTTTCCGCGGGCGTAATGATATCCATGGGATTTGAATTCGGCTTCAGGAAAAGGCTCCACGTAGTTAATACCACCCCTGAGGACTGGGAAGAGACCGGCATCGATCTCAGGGGGTTTATAAGAAAGGTCAATGAAATAAAAGCTTCCCACGGACTGTTCGAAGAGGAGTCCCCGACGGCAGTGCTGCCTTACGAAAACCGCAATTTGCTTGTCATGTGGAAGGCATCGGCCAGCGACAGCGAAGAAAGCCTGCTCATCCTTAACAAGGATTTTAAAGAGAAACAGTATTTCAGCGCGGAGGCGGTGCAACAATTTCTTCAATCCGGCGCGGCGGTAGCGGACATATCGCCCGAGTACCGGCTGGACTACGTGGCTGCCCCATTCGAATACGACTTAAGGCCCGGCCAGGGGATATTATTCATAACACAAACCTGATATTTAAAATCGAATTCAAAAACTCCTCCTTACATTCGATGCCAAAAGGGCATAAAATGTTAGAATATCCGCCATGGACGGCGGGAACATCCTTGGATTCATGGCGGGCACGCTTACGACCCTTTCGCTTGTGCCGCAGGTAACAAAGGCATGGAAATCAAAACATACCAAAGACGTCTCCATGGGAATGTACGTGATGCTGTGCGCGGGGCTCCTTATCTGGGTCCTGTACGGTGTTTCGATAAACTCCCTGCCCGTTATAGTCACCAATGTGGTCTCTTTCATACTGAGTATGACCGTCGTAGCCATGAAGATAAAATTCGGATGAACGGGCCTGTCCGCCCCCGGATTCCGGCCTCTGATTTTCATATTTCAAGTCTTGAATGACCCGCTCCATTTGACAATCCCCTGCTCATTTGATAGCTAACTAATAGGGACTAAAAAAACAAACACCACGTTTTGGCCCTGAAGACGAACTGTTTTTCACTTGCCAAAACCCTGCAATTTCCAGGAGGTTTTTCCCTATGCCATTGAGGATCGCCATCATTTCCCCATTGTATGAAAGCGTCCCGCCGAAACTGTACGGAGGGACGGAAAGGGTCGTCTCTTACCTTTCAGAGGCGCTGGTGGACGCGGGACAGGATGTGACCCTGTTTGCCTCGGGAGACTCCAAAACCCGCGCCAATCTGGTCCCTGTAACGGTAAAATCCCTTCGCCTCGATCCTGAATGCAAAGACCCCATTGCGTGCCATTTCAAACTGATGGAAGAGGTCCTCAGGCATGAAAGGGAGTTCGATATAATCCATTCGAATGTGGACTACCTCAGCCTCGCGTTTGCAAGGAGGGCACGGACACCGTTCATAACCACCCTGCATGGAAGGCTGGACATACCGGAAGTAATCTCCATATTTCAGGAATACAATGATTTCCCGCTTATATCCATTTCAGATGCCCAGAGGAAACCCATGCCGTTGGCCAACTGGCTGAAAACAATATACCACGGCGTACCTATCGGTCTTTACTCATTCAATAATGAGCCGGAGGAATATCTTGTCTTCGTGGGCCGCATATCTCCCGAGAAAAAGATCGAGTCGCTCATCCGGATCGCGCTAAAAGCCCAGGTCCCTTTAAAAATAGCTGCCAAGGTGGACAAGGTTGACCTTGAATACTATGAGACGGTCGTCCGCCCGCTCCTGGATAATTCTTTGATCGAGTTCCTGGGCGAAGTCAATGACCGGGATAAGAACGGGCTGCTTGGCAATGCGATGGCCTGCCTGCATCCGGCGGACTGGCCGGAACCCTTCGGCCTTGCCCTGATCGAGGCCATGTGCTGCGGCACCCCGGTTGTCGCCAGGAGAAGGGGCTCGATACCGGAGGTCGTGGACCATGGAGTGACCGGATTTATCTTCGATAAGGATGAGGAGGCGGTCCTGTATATAAAAAACCAGCTTCCTTCCATTTCCAGGGCGGGATGCAGACGGCGTTTCGAGGAGCGTTTCAGCTCCAGGCGGATGTCTGCCGATTACCTGGCCGCCTATAAGGCTGTCATTGCCGGCGGATACTCAAAGGGGGAAGCCCAAAAGGACGCGATAAAAAGTGCACGAGGTTAGCAAATTAAAAGACAAGTTTTACATAGTAGCCACCTCGTCCATTCTGGACCCGCACAGGCTCATATTGAAACAGGGCGAAATGTTCGGCGTCTTCAGCCGCTTTGGGGACATCCTGCCCTTCGGCAAGGGCGAGCAGGGATTGTATCACGAGGGCACCCGGTTTCTTTCCAAATACCTGCTGGAGGTAAACGGCATAAGGCCGCTGTTTCTTAGTTCCAATGTTGACGAGGACAATATCCTTGTTACTGTCGACCTCTCGAACCCCAACCTCTACAGGGCAGGCAAAGCGCTGCTCAAACAGGACCTTGTCCACATCATGCGTTCCCGTCTGCTGTTTGACAACTGCTGCCTGGAATACATAAGACTGAGGAACTTCGACAGCGCGGCCAGCGCCAGCCTGGACCTGGAACTGGAATTCGATGCGGATTTCGCCGATATCTTCGAAGTGCGCGGCATGACAAGAAAGCGCAGGGGACGGATGCTGCCGCCAGAGGCGGACGGGCAGGAAATACGCCTTTCCTATGACGGCCTTGACGGGGTGGCCCGCCATACGGTAATACATTTCTCCGGCCCGCCTGATGAAATAAAGGAAGGCCGCCGGGCAATTTTCAAGAAAACCCTTAAACCGGGCCAGACGGAAAACTTTTTTTTGACCATTTCCTGCCTGTCAGGAAAATACAAGCGGCCGCCGACATACAAGCAGGCCTGCGGCAAGGCACAAAAAAAGGCCCTGGATTTCCGGGAAACCGTAACCGGCGTTCACACATCGAACGACCTGTTCAACGAGTCGATAAAAAAATCCATGTCGGACATTATGATGATGCTCACCAGCACGCCCCATGGCACATATCCGTATGGCGGCATCCCATGGTATGCCACCGTTTTCGGAAGGGACGGCATCATAACGGCCCTTCAATGCCTCTGGATAAAGCCTGAGATCGCCAGGGACGCGCTCAGGTACCTGTCCGCGACACAGGCGTGGGAAGTGGACAAAAAAAGGGCGGCGGAGCCGGGGAAGATCATCCATGAATCAAGAAAAGGCGAAATGGCGGCGCTGGACGAAATACCCTTCGGAGCCTATTACGGAAGCGTGGATTCCACACCCCTTTTTCTTATGCTTGCGGGGGCGTATTTTAAAAGGACCGGCGACATAAAGCTTATACGGGAGATATGGGACAACATAGAGCTTGCCGTCAGTTGGATGGAAAAATACGGCGATGTGGACGGCGACGGTTTTCTTGAGTATGTCCCTCACAAGAACGGGCTTATTAATCAAGGGTGGAAGGATTCCTTCGATTCCGTGTTCCATAAAGACGGGACTTTCCCCAAAGGTCCGATAGCGCTCTGCGAAGTGCAGGGATATGCCTACGCCGCTAAACGGGAAACGGCTGAACTGGCCGCCGTCATGGGCAATGATGCCATGGCTCAAAAACTCTCGAAAGAGGCGGACAGCCTTAAGGAGGCCTTTGACCGCGCGTTCTGGGACCCGGGGCTTGGCACATATGCCCTTGCCCTTGACGGCGGTAAAAAGCGCTGCCTGGTGGCGGCCTCGAATGCCGGACATGCGCTTTTCACATCCATTGCGCGCCCTGAAAGGGCCGGTATGGTCGCCAGAAAACTTACAAACGACTCCATGTTTTCCGGCTGGGGCATCCGGACATTATCATCAAAGGAACTCCCTTATAACCCGATGTCCTACCATAACGGTTCCGTGTGGCCCCATGATAATTCGATCATAGCCGCGGGGTTTGCCAGGTATGCGCTGAAAGAATATTTCGTAAAGGTCTTTACCGGAATTTTCGAGTCTTCGCTTTTCATGGAATCCAAGCGCCTGCCCGAGCTTTTCTGCGGGTTTCACAAGCGGAAGGGCCAGCCCCCTACCCTTTACCCTGTTGCCTGTGTGCCCCAAACCTGGGCCTCCGGGAGCCTTCTTCTGATGCTCCATACCGCCCTCGGACTGGAGTTCGAACCCAAAAACTCACGGCTCATCATGAAAGGCCCCGTGCTGCCCGGGTTTCTTGAATGGGTGCGCCTTAAAAACCTGTTCGTCGCGCCGGGAAAACCTGTGGACCTGAACATACGGCGTTACAAGGAAAGCGTCTCTGTGGAAGTGGAAAACAGGGCGCCCGGAATCAGCATAACGGTTTATAAATGAAATTAAAAAAGACTCTTCGCGGAGTATGGGTTTTTTTCATGTCCCCCTCTTTGGCAAAGAGGGGTTAGGGGAGATTTATTAATCAATCATAAGGAAGCATTTGTTCTTAAAATCCCCCTCTATCCCCCTTTTCCAAAGGGGGAATAAAAAAAATCACACCTGTATTTCGAAGATTTTAACCCACCCTCTTACATAAAAAGCTAAACGTTCACCGTTTGCATCCCGGCCTCGTCATAACGTTTTCCAGCCGCCGCTTGAGGCGGGAACACCGCATCGATCTCCTCGAGATCCCTAGGGGTCAGATGCACGTCCAGCGCTCCCAGGTTTTCATCCAGATGGCCGCGCCTCGTCGTGCCGGGGATCGGCACTATGAATTCGCCTCTGCCCAGCACCCATGCCAGCGCCAGCTGGCCGGAAGTGCATTTTTTATCCTTCGCCATTTCCTCGATCTTTTTAACCAGCTCAAGATTCCGCCGGAAATTATCTCCTTCAAAACGCGGCGAATGCCTCCGCCAGTCGTCCGGCTCCAGAGCCTCCACACTTTTTATGCGCCCCGTCAGGAACCCCCGGCCAAGCGGACTGTAAGCTACAAATCCTATGCCCAGCTCCTTTATTGTGCCGAATATCTCGTTTTCGGGGTCCCGGCTCCAGAGAGAATATTCACTTTGAAGCGCTGTAATGGGGTGCACGGCATTGGCCCGCCGGATGGTCTGCGCCGAGGCCTCGGACAGCCCGATATGCCGGACCTTTCCTTCATGCACCAGGCCTGCCATCGCCTCCACGGTCTCCTCGATGGGGGTGTTCGGGTCCACCCGGTGCTGATAATACAGATCTATCTGCTCCACACCCAGCCGCCTGAGGCTGGCCTCACAGGCGGCCCGGACATATTCAGGCCGCCCGTCGATATGACGGCCCCCGCCGCTATGACGATTATTTTCGCGCACGATACCGAACTTGGTCGCCAGCACAACAGTGTCGCGCATGCTGCGAATGGCCCTGCCGACCAGCTGCTCGTTGTGTCCCTTGCCGTACATATCGGCTGTATCAATGAAATTTATTCCCTGTTCAATAGCGTAACGGATGGTTTCCACAGACTCGTCGTCATTGTGCCTGCCGTAATATTCGGACATTCCCATACAGCCCAGTCCTATCGCTGAGACCTTCAGCCCTGTCTTTCCCAAAATTCGCGTCTGCATGTTTACCTCCTGAAAATCATAGTGTCGCCCTCACCCCTGAGAGGGTAAAGGGGTGAGGGAATCTTTCAAAGCGGGTCCCAGGCGCGGCCGTCCCTGGAAAGCATGGCATCAGCCTGGCCGGGCCCGGATGATCCTGCCTCATAATTCGGAAAATCCTTTATCTCCATCGATTCCACTTTTTTTATAACGGGTGTAAGGAGTTGCCAGGAGGACTCCACCTCGTCCGCGGACGCAAAGAGCATCTGGTCGCCCTGCATGCAGTCAAGCAGTATCCGGGCATAGTCCGTCGTGGCGATCCCTTTTGGGTACGTATAATCCAGCCTGACCGGGCCAAGGCATATCCTGGTGCCGGGCTGTTTTGCCTGCAGGAACAGGTCAAATTTCTCGTCCGGATGAATACAAAGCGTCAATACATTCGGCTCTATCTGTTGCTCGTTGTATTCCCTGAATATCTTATGCGGGACAGGCTTGAAATGGATGGAGATCTCCCCCGTGCGGGCGGGCGTTCTTTTGCCGGAGCGCAGATAAAAAGGAACGCCGTCCCATCTCCAGTTCCCGACTTCGAGTTTAAGAGCGGCATATGTTGCGGTATTCGAATTGGGGGACACGCCAGGCTCGTTCCTGTAGCCTGGCAGAACGCCGTCCGAATGCCCCGGCCCGTACTGGCCAAGCGCCAGAAATTCGTCCATTTTCTCCGGGTCTAGCGGCTTTATCGAACTCAGCGCCTTGGCCCTTTCGCCCCTCACCTTTCCGGTCGTAAAGGCAGAAGGGGGTTCCATGGCCGTAAGCGCCAGGAGATGGAGCATGTGGTTCTGGAACATGTCCCTGAGCACGCCGGACTCCTCGTAATATGGACCCCTGTTCTCGATGCCCAGAGTTTCCGCCGCTGTTATCTGCACGTGGTCTATGTAACGATTGTTCCATATGGGCTCGAAAATATAATTTGAGAACCTGAACATCAATATGTTCTGGACGGTCTCTTTAGCCAGGAAATGGTCCATCCGGTATATCTGGTCCTCCCTGAAATACTTCCGGAGCGTACTGTTTAGTTCCCCTGCGGATTCAAGGTCGCGCCCGAAAGGCTTTTCCACAACAATATGCGAGTAACCGCCGTTTTCCTCGCCGCCCCCTTTTTCTGATTGCCCAGCGGCACCGGCTTCACCCAGATTCTTGATCACATCATTAAAAGCCGAAGGAGGCATTGCGAGATAAAAAATACGGTTACGGCAGGTCTTGTACCGTTCTTCCAGTGGGACGCAATTTTTCAGCATCGCACCGTAAGAGCCCGGGTCCTCAACAGGCATGTAATGTACCCTGTTTGCGAGTTCCCGCCATTTGGCTTCATTGAATTTTTCCACACCTATCGAGGGGGCATTCCGGACCGCTTCGCGCAGCAGATCTCTGAACTCGTCCGTGTCCATTTTTTTTCTGGCCGAACCTATTATCAGGAATTCTTCAGGCAATAATGAGAGGGTGTTAAGCTGATACAAGGCCGGAAATATCTTTCGTTTGGCCAGGTCCCCCGTAGCGCCGAATATGAAAAGATTAAACGGTTTGGGGCGCTCGAATTCGCATACGTCCGCCTGCGGCCCGGCTTCCAGTTGAGTAGTCGACATAAAGACCTCCGGGACAAAAATAAAAAAAGCAAAATGTCTCTTTTACTTAGGCTATCACCGGGGGAAGCGGAGTCAAGGGCCGGCCCGTATCCTATTCCCATCAATTCAAAATTCCATCTGCCCGCCCTTTTTTTGTTTTTTTGTTCAAATTGAAAATTTTAAACTCCCGTTTTTAAAGCATTTTTTAGTCTGGCTGTTCAATTCAATTTGAACACACATCCCGCCTCAAAGCTCCCTTCCGGCTACGGCTTTGAAAAGCCCTGCCGGTCTAACCATATCCCCTGTGGCATGGCGTTGTCCATTCAAACAGTTCATGTAAAATGTTTCAAAAGAAGTGAAGCGGTCCATTTACCAGATTTCGTCCAGGAAGCCGCGTCATACAAGGCGGTTCAAATTATACAGAGTCCGGCCCTTACTTCGCGCTTGCAGACATATCGCATTGTGTCAAATACTGGTTGAAAGAGACACCGGATTAAGTATGGCGTCCCCGGAATTCGAACATCGGGGCTTGCGGGAATAACAACTGTGAGGCTTGACTTACTAACGATGTCCTTCGTATGTACGGGCGTCAAGGTGTGCAGACCATGTTTCGGCCCTGTGCCTTTGCCTTGTATAGCGCCTTGTCCGCACTTTCAATAAGCCCTTCGAATTTTTTCGAATCGATTCCAAAGGTGGAAATGCCGAAACTAAGTGTCACCGATATTCGGCTTTCACGATGCACAAAGGGGTATTCCTCTATCGAACGCCTAAGCTTTTCTGAGATTGCAAGCGCCTGCTCCCTGCTTGCATTCGAAAGAATGGCTGCAAACTCTTCGCCCCCGTACCGTGATATCACATCGCTTTTTCTCAGGCCTTTCCGCAATATTTCAGCCAGCCAGCGAAGGACTTCATCGCCCACCGGGTGCCCGTAATTATCGTTGATGCGCTTGAAATGATCTATATCGCACATTATGAGGCTCAAGCTGTCCCCGTAACGCCCGGCCCGTTCCACTTCATCTAAAAGGCGTTCATTGAAATATCTCCTGTTGTGGAGCGATGTGAGGGAGTCTCTGATAGCCACATCCAAGGTCTTCATGTAGATCTTTGAATTGTTTATCGCCATGCCTACGGTATGGGCTATTACGGAAACCAGCGTAATAATATCCTCCGTGATGGGCCTTTTTGAGATCGAATTGTCCGCCACCAAAACTCCCTCTATCGCGTCTATATTGAAAGATGCAAATATGGGGCAGGCCGGACACCGGACGGCTTTTTCATCGAGACTGTCTACAGCTTCTCCGCCGCACTTTGTCCCAGGAACCAGCCAGCACCTTAGCCATTTTCTGCCATAAGCCGGACAACCCGGCTGGTTGCAGTTTTTTATCTCCCAGCAGGGTATCCTCTTTTTGTTCACTATCGGCACAAGCACCGAATTGGCAAGCCCTAGCAGCCCCACTTGCTGGTCAGGATCATCAGGACTGATGCGGACGGGGATGCCGGTAATAAGGGGCCTTGCAATGATGGAATCGTTTTTTATGGGTATCTCTGTGTTCTCTATCATTCCGGGGGGGAATCCGCGGGATAACTTGCCTTGCAGCACCTGTTTCCGGTGTTTCAAAAAAAATAAGGCGACCCTGTCGAAGTGGAACATGTCGTTGACGAGCTCGACGAACCTTTCCTCTATCTTGTCCGTATCCAGGTCCTCATAGACGCTACCGATCATCTCAAGGAGTGTGAGTTCAGTATTTTCCATATTTAATCCTTCGCAGAGTTGTGACAGGCACTATAATCAGAACTGGATCCCTTTGTCAACACACGGAAATTGCCATGCGATCCGGATACTTTTCCCTACGTAATACGAGATACCCGCAAAACAATTAAAGTTTGCGCGGTTACTTTTCGATAAGAGAGGTGAATTTATAATTACAAGGAGCTTTTCATGGCACTAATAGACTGGAGCAGTGATCTGGAAACAAAGATCGGTTCAATAGACCAGCAGCACAAAAAACTCGTTGCCCTCATTAATGGCTTGCACGAGGCAATGAAAACTGGAATGGGCAAGGATGTCACCGGCAAGGCAATTGATGAGCTGGTAGCCTATGCTGTAACGCATTTCTCACATGAGGAGAGGTTCATGACGGACTATGGATATCCCGGATTGCTGGCGCACAAAAAAGAACACGATGAGTTCACGATAAAAGCGAAAAAACTCGATGAGGATTTCAAAGCAGGCAAGATGCTGCTTACCATTGAGATCATGAAATTCCTGAAAGACTGGCTTACAACACACATCAAAGGTACTGACCAAAAATATGGCCCGTTCCTGCTTGGTAAAGGGGTGTCATAATACCTTTCAGTTCTGTACTGTCAACGCTGGCGGTCAGGTAAAGCAAAATAAATATAGGGCGAGGGGCGATTTTGATCAAAAAACCCCTCGCCTGCCGCGTTCAATAACTCCTATTTTCCTGCGGGCTGCTGGGCGTACTATTGCTCAGGCACGGCCCACCCAAAAACGTTTGTTTGAAGGGGCTATACGTAACAAAAGTGATTGACTCCTAAAGCGCCTGAGGTCATCATAAGCCTGCTTTTTCAAAGAGAAAAAGGAGGAAGCAATGATCCAGGCGAAGCAGCAAAGCAGTGCAGTAGAACCTGCCAATTTTCCCGGTGCCGCGGAATCTCACATTGATCGCATCCTTGAGAAAATATCCAGGTTGGCCGTCCCCGGCAGAGAGTATTTGGAGAGCTATATGCTCCACAAATGGCGAATGAACCACAAGCCAAGCACTCTTAAGGGCAGCCTCTACGCTTTGAGTTTATTCCTCATGCTTTATGCCAGCCGTGG
>JAKAEG010000082.1 GCA_021819985.1 Nitrospirota bacterium
CACCCCTTTATCAGCTCTTCTTTAAGTATTCTCAATTGTCCCCTTAAACTGCTGTCGAACATCGTGCTGCCTATCTTCACGAGCACTCCGCCAAGCACGGAGGGGTCATGCACGTATTCGATCTCCACTTCCCTGCCGGTTATCTTTCCCAGCGCGGTCTTCAGCCGGTTGCCTGTGGCCTCGTCCAGACTGGCTGCCGATACCACCACAGCCTTTGCGCGGCGGGAGTAATCCATATAAAGCTCTTCCGCGGCCGCTGCAATGCCTGGAAGCAGGGCCGCGCCGTCCATATCCACCAGGTATTCAAGAAATTTCCGTGTGCCTTCAGCAAAGGAAAGTTTTTTGGAGAGGAGTTCCGCAATGACGTTCTTTTTTTCCTCCGCGGAAAACTGCGGGCCCTCAAGGAAACCGCGCAGCTCGGGGCTTTCCTCCATAAGCGAACTTACTGCCTTCAAGTCTCCGGACGCCTCAGCGTTCTGACGGCCCACATGGTTTAAAAATTTTCTGGCAAACTGTTTTTCGAGTTTTTTGCTCGTGTCCTTTTTCAACTTTTACCCTCTAACCGGGATACGGCATCCTCTATAAGTTTTTTCTGCTCCCCGGGCGTCATCTTCTGCTCGAGTTTTTTCTCCGCGAGTTCCAGCGCAAGGATAACCGCTTCCTTCCTTATGGCGTCCTTGGCCTTTTTAAGCTCAAAAGATATATATGTGTCCGCGTGCTCCTCTATGTTCTGGCTCATGCGCCCGGTCTCCTTGAGTATCGCATCCCTTTCGGCCACTCCCGACTCTTTTGCGCTCTTCAGGATCTGCTCGATTTCGAAGTCTTTGCTTTTGAGCTTTTCCTGTACTTCCCTGAGGGCGGCTTCGGCCGTTTCCCTGGCCTTGCGGGCGTCATCGAGTCCTTTTTTGATGGCCTCGGTGCGCGCCTTAAGATAATCCGCCATCGGTTTTTTAAGGAACACGACGATTATCGTTACCAAGATGGCGAAATTGACTATCTTCCAAAGCCATGACCTCCACTCCGGCGCTTCAGGCGCCGCGCCTGCGGCAAGCGCCGAATGGGCGGTCATAAAAAGAAAGAAAGCGGCAATGGATATTTTAGTTTTCATTTTTTTCTTTTCCGGGAAAAAATTCTTCATCATGCGCTTACCAGTTTCTCGACAATGCTTGAGGAGAATTTCTCGGCTTCACCCCTGAGCGTCTGCCGTGCTTTTTCGGCCTCGGCGGCAAGTTCGCCTTTTATTTTTTCTGTGCGCGCAAGGGCCTCTTCGTGCGCGGCGGCAAGTGCCTGTTTCTGTTTCTCAAGCCCTTCGGCCCTCAACCCCTCGAAAAGCTCCTTGCCTTTTGCCCTGGCAAGCTCGAACTCTTTTTTTATACGGGCAATATCTTCCTCTGTTTTGGCGCTCATCTGTTTTGCGCTCTCAAGGTCTCCGTTTACCTTGTCCTGCCTCTCTTTGAAGATCTTTAAAAAAGGGCGGAAGAGGATTCTGTTCATTATCCAGACCAGAGCAAGAAAATTGACGAGAAGGATAACGAAAAACTTCAACTGAAAATCCAGCATTGAAATGCCTCCTAGGAATTCAAAAACGAAAAGATTCACCATACTATCAAATGCGAAAAAACGTTGTCAAGGCACCTATGAATGAATAAAAATTATAAATAACTTTTTGTGAAATCCTTGGATTTGCGGGATGAAGCGGAGGATAATAAAAAAGAATGGCTCATGAGGAGAGCGGCCGGTGAATAAAGATATATATAAAAAATTATTAGATGAACAACTGAATGAGCTGGGCCGGAAAAAGCTTTTGAGAGAGATCATGGACAGGCAGGGGCCCCAGGGGGCCGCGGTCTCCGTGAATGGAAAAACCCTCGTCAACTTCTCCTCGAACGATTACCTGGGGCTTGCGGCAAGCCCACGGCTTATCAGCGCATCGATGGCTGCCTCAAGGGATTTTGGCGCGGGGGCCGGAGCGGCAAGGCTTCTTGCCGGAGGCACGCGCCTGCATAAGGAGCTGGAGGAAAAAGCGGCCGCCTTTACCGGTCATGAAGCAGCCCTTCTGTTTAATTCAGGCTATCATGCCAATACGGGGACGATTCCAGCCCTTGCCGGCCCGGACTGCACGATCTTCAGCGACGAGCTGAACCACGCAAGCATTATAGACGGCTGCCGGTTAAGCAGGGCGAAGACGGTCATATTCCGGCACGCCGACCCGGAACATCTGGGGAGACTTCTCAAAGCAGAAAGGGCTGAAAACGAAAGGGCCCTCATTATAACGGAGTCTGTTTTCAGCATGGACGGGGACATCGCGCCGATAGAGGATATTTTCGGTCTTTGCGAGCGTTATGGCGCGGACCTCTACGTAGATGACGCCCACGCAGTAGGGGTGCTGGGAGCGGGGCGCGGAAGCCTGGCGCATTTCGGATTAACGCCTTCCGGCCCGGCCGTCATACAAATGGGCACGTTCTCGAAGGCGCTAGGCTCTTACGGCGCATTCATCGCGGCTGACATTGGAATTATAGGATGGTTGAAAAACACTGCCCGCACGTTCATATTTTCCACGGCCCTGCCGCCTTCCGTTGCCGGGGCATCATTGGCCGCCCTTGAAATTCTTGATTCCGGAGAGGGGCTTTCATTGATGGAAAAACTCCACGCAAACAGAAATCTGCTTTATAACGGGCTTTCCAAACAGGGTTTTGATATGGGGGATACGAAGTCGCCTGTAATACCGGTTTTCGTGGGCGGGATAGACGAGGCGGTCCTTGCCTCTAAAAGACTGCTCGATGCGGGTTTTTATGTTCCGGCCATAAGGCCCCCCACTGTGAACAGGGCAAGGCTCAGGCTCCAGGTCACAGCTGCGCACAGCGAAAGCCATATAAATTCGCTGCTTGCCGCATTGAAGTAATCCTAAGGGTGCTGAGGGAATATAAATATACAGTCCTAAACGGTCCAAAAATTCTATAATAATATTGATGGCGGTAACAGAAGAAAAAGAGGTCAGGGGGATAGAGGACCTTCTTGAGAAGGTGCGCTCCTATAATCCGGGAGCGGACTTGGAATTCATACGTAAGGCCTATTTTTTTTCCTTTGAGGCCCATGGTGAGCAGAAACGGCAGGAGGGCTCGCCTTTCATAAAACACCCGCTTGCGGTCGCCTCCATCCTGGCCGACATGAAGATGGATACCGTGAGCATCGCCGCGGGGCTCCTGCACGACACACTCGAGGACACGCCCATAATCAAGGAAGACCTACAGAAGCGGTTCGGGTACGAGCTGGCCTTCCTCGTGGACTCGGTCACGAAACTCGGGAAGATCCAGTTTCAGTCCAAGGAGGAGGCTCAGGCCGAGAACTTCAGAAGGATGCTCCTTTCCATGGCCGAAGACATACGGGTGATCATGATCAAATTCGCCGACAGGCTGCATAATATGCGGACCCTCCAGTATCTGCCTCGCACCAAGAGGCTGCGCATCGCGCAGGAAACACTTGAGATATATGCGCCGCTTGCAAACCGGCTTGGTATCGGATGGCTGCGGGTGGAACTGGAAGACCTGTCATTCAGGTACCTGCTGCCAAGCCTTTATGAAGATCTTGTAAAGAAGGTCGCCTCGAGGCAGGAAGAGCAGGAAGACTACATCTCAAACCTTATCAGCATGGTAAACATCCGGCTTGCCGCGGAGGGCATCTCCGCCCAGGTCAAAGGCAGGGTCAAGCACTATTACGGCATTTATCAGAAGATGCAGAGGCAGAGGGTCACTTTTGACCAGATATATGATGTGTTGGGCCTGAGGATAATCGCCGGCACAAAGGCGGACTGCTATGCCATTTTGGGCCTTGTCCATTCCATGTGGAAGCCGATCGCGGGGAAATTCAAGGACTACATAGGCGTGCCCAAATCCAATATGTACCAGTCGCTCCACACGTCCGTTATAGGGCCGGAGGGAAAGCGCGTCGAGTTCCAGATAAGGACCGAAGATATGAACAGGGTGGCAGAGGAGGGTATCGCGGCCCACTGGAGGTACAAGGAAAAGGGACACATCAATCCCAAGGACGACAGGTATATCGCCTGGCTGAGGAATTTCATCCAGGAGCTGCAGGGAGTGCGGCAGACGCCCAAGGAGTTCATGGACGCGGTCAAGGCGGAGGTGGTGCCGGACACCATTTATGTGTTCACCCCCAATGGGGACATAAAAGAGCTGCCGCTTGGCGCAACTCCAGTCGATTTCGCATACAGCATTCATACACAGGTGGGCCACAGGTGCGTCGGGGCCAAGGTCAACGGCCGAATGGCGCCGCTTAAATACAGGCTCAACAACGGCGACACGGTAGAGGTCCTGACACAGCAAAACCATGTGCCCTCACGGGACTGGCTCGGGTTTGTGGTGACCGAACGCGCAAAGTCCAGGGTAAAGCAGTGGATAAAGACCGAGGAGAGAAAAGAGTCCCTCGAGCTTGGCACAAAGCTCCTGGAAACGGAGATGAGGAAACGCGGACTTCATCTTCCTGCCCTTAAATCGGACCAGATGACAGAGGCGGCGCAGGCGCTTGGTTTCCAGGCTGTTGACGATATGGTAGTGGCGGTTGGCTACGGGAAACTGCCTGTAAACCAGGCGGTAAATAAAATCGCGCCCGACAGCGCGCCCCAGGAGCAGGCCCCTGCAAAACCTGAGAAGCAGAACAAAGAGCTTGAGGAAAAGGGAATAACCATAACAGGGATGAGCAACATCCTCTACCACGTTTCAAAATGCTGCTATCCCATCCCCGGGGACAACCTCGTCGGGTTCATCACCAGGGGCAAAGGCGTAAGCATACACAGACGAAGTTGCCCCAATCTCCCCACGCTTGCGGCGGACGAGGAAAGGCTCATCTCCGTTCAGTGGAAGACGAGCGAGGGGGCCATGAATTACGCCCGGATAGTGGTCGACACAATAGATAAACCGGGCATCGTGGCCAATCTTTCAGCGGCCATATCCTCTTTGAATATAAACATCCATCATATGGAAGCGGTCACCAACCAGCTGCAAAAGGCAAGGATATCCTTCTTACTGGAGGTCAAAGACCGTTCCCAGCTGAACTCAGTCACCCAAAAACTCATGCAGCTTGAGGGCGTTACCAGCGTAAGAAGATAAATTTTTAAATCCCCGCCCGCACTTTCTTCTTGCCTTCAGTGAGTCTGAAAAAATCTTTTTTGATAATTAAATTTTGAGAAATTCTTTTTATTTTCAAGCTGCCGTTTATCCATTTGTATAACTTATGGACCTATTCATTGACAATATTTTTTGCCGGAAGTAACATAAAGCGAATTTTCCCCGGAAGGAGGTCCCAGAGCAGCCGTATGAATGAAGCAACGATTCTTGATCTCATTGTAAAGCAAAGTGTAATGCCTCCGTATGTATCATTTGCCTTCCTGGCTTCAGCGATACTTATAGCGGTCGGGATAATGATAAGGGTCTCGATGAAACTTGTGCCGCAAGGCATACAGAACGTGATCGAGACGATTGCCGAGGCGATGCATGTGCTCGTCATGGACAACTTGGGCCATGAGTGGGGCGGGAAATTTTTCCCTCTTATAGCCACACTTTTCATGTACATACTGGTTGGCAATTTCTTTGGACTTATACCGGGGTTCTTTTCGCCTACAGCGAACATCAATATGACGGCCTCGATGGCGGTGCCCATCTTTTTGGCAACGCATTATTACGGTTTAAGGGTTCACGGTTTTAATTATATAAAGCATTTCCTGGGGCCCATACGCTCCATACTGGCCCTGCCGCTAATGGCGCTTATGTTCGCCATTGAGGTGATAAGCCATCTTGCCAGGCCTCTGACCCTCTCGGTGAGGCTTTTTGGCAACATGATAGCAAAGCACATAATACTTATAGTCCTTGCGCTGCTTGTGCCGCTGCTGATACCGGATTTCATATTGGTGCTGGGTTTGGTAGTATCAATTGTCCAGGCCTTTGTTTTTACCCTTCTGTCAACGCTGTATCTCGCGGGCGCCGTCGAAGAGGCCCATTAGAAATTTTTTTAAAAAATTTTCAATATAGAAAGGAGGAAATTCATGAAGAAAAAACTTTTGACCGTGCTCCTTCTTGCTTCCGCGCTGCTCTTATTGGCGGCTCCGGCCGTCTTCGGAGCTGATGCCGCCGCCGCTGCGGCCCCGGCCGCCGCTGCAAGCAAGATAAGCTACTATGCTTTTGCTGTGCTCGGGTGCGCCATAGGCATAGGGCTTGCTGCTCTCGGGACCGGCATCGGGCAGGGACATGGCTTGAGAGGTGCATGCGAAGGTGTTGCCAGAAACCCTGGCGCATCGGGAAAAATCATGACGACCCTCATCCTTGGCCTGGCCATGATCGAGTCGCTGGCGATTTACGCGCTGGTCGTTGTCCTCATCGTCTTTTACGCAAACCCGTTCAAACTGTAAGACAGAAAAACTCCAAAAAACGGAATAAAAAAGGGCCCTCGGGGCCCTTTTTTATTTTGGATTTCAGGGGTCGTGTGGGCTCTTATTATTTCCGGGCGGACAGTCTCCTGCTGCCAGGTGATATGATCAGCGCTTTCAGGGTAAAAGGGCCCAAATCGTTCGAATGCAAATAGGGGGATGAAACCGTCTCCTCTTTCGAGCCTGGAAAGAGCGCCAGAAACTTCGAGGGTACGCTTTTTCCCTGGCGGCAGATAAATATCCCCCCATCATCGAGGGCCTCCGGATGCAGCGCCGCCTTATGCAAGGGGATATAGAATGCCCCCGGCATGGCGGCAAGGATATTTGCCGCGATATAAGAATCTTCCGGACAGGAAACTACAGTCAGGCCGCGCAAATTTTTAATTCCATTCTCCATGGCGTCTGTTTCCAGTTGCCCGGACAACTCAGGATAAGGTATGTGTATGCGTTCCGTTTTTCCGGTAACATCGGGGAAGAAACCCGCCAGCGCCCTTACGGCAAAGACAACGGCCGCGATTGTCATGCATAAATATCCAAGATAAGCAAAATGGGCGCGGGGTGACCTTGATTTCAGCATGGAAAAACCCGCCAGGGGCAGCGTGAAATAAACGGGAGTAAGCCAGCGGGACTGGAAGTGGGCGGGATTAAAAATGATTATGCCCGCAAGCGGAACAGCCAGGCCATACAGTGCAAGAGCGGGAAATATTCTTTTTGGAGAAAGATATCCAGGGAATGCTTCGGCCCCGCTCTTTTGCTCTGCTCTGAAAAGCCCGCCAAAAGACATTTGTCTGCCCAAAAAAAGCTGAAAGACCAGCAGAAACAGGATAACCTCCAGATAGGCGGAAAACAGGAAAATCGGGAAAGAACGGCCTTTGGGGAGCCCGAAGCTGGATAATTTATAGACGTACTGCACGGAGGAAAACCCGTTATGCGCAAGCCAAAGGAAATGCGGCAGGACCATGATTAAAAAAATAAAAGTGGAAAGAAATATTTTTTTATTGAATACGGCGCGCCTGCCATACGCATCAGTTACGCCAAACAGGAGCATCGCGGACAGGCAAAAGACGAAATTATACTTTGAAAGCATCCCCAGACCGCAGGAGGCCCCAAACAAGATATAATCACGCCCGGTCCCATAAAAGAGCAATCGCAGAAAAAAATAGCACGAGACAACTGCCATCAACGAAAGCAGCACGGTATTGCTCAGGTCGCGATTTGTCTCGTAGGAATATATAGGGAAAAGAAGAAGACAGCCTGTCGCCAGCAGGGATTCCCCCGGTTCCCAGAAAATTCGGGCAACCAGGTAAAAAGATATATAAAAAAGCAGAAGCATGCCGTATTTCAGCAGTACGAGCATGACCAGACCTCTTCCCGAAACAAGCGACACAAGCCAGACTATCCAGGTATAAAGCGGCGCCTGATGGGCATATCCCAGGTGGAAAGCCGCCCCGTTGATGAACTGTTCCGCTTCATCAAGTTCCATGGCAGGAGAGACAAGCAGTCTTAATATCGCATAAGAGGCACAGTAGAGAAAAATAATGAGGACGGGTGTGAGGTCTCCCTTTTTTAAAACAGGGAATCCGGAGGCGTCCGGAATAAACGATCTAAAGCCCGTTTCCCCTGATATGTGCCTTTCCCTGGCGATTGCGGAAGAGCGGAGTTTTTTCCAGCTCTTTATAAAAAAATTTAAAAAAAAGGTATCGATAGACATAAGGGATAAAACCCGATATATTATTGGTCAAAATACAGGTCTAGTCAATATGTTATCATTTATACATGTCTGAAACATGGTATGAAGACCTCCCCGAATCGGAGGAAGACAGGATCTACACCGAATCGGTAAAACGCATTCAAAACGGCGTTGCCGAAGGTATGTCTTTTGAGAAGGCCGCAGGCCTGATAGATGTCAAGGACGAGGCGCTGAAAACGGATATCCTGACCGATGCGCTCAAGGTGCTGATCGCTCAATTCCATTTTACCGAAGGACTGCCGCTTGAAAAACTCGCCAAAAAGCTTGGCCTTTCGCCCGCGCGGGTTGAAGAAGCTAAAAAAGAGATGCTGGCGGAAGTGGAACAGGCCGCGATAGAAAAATACAAGGAGGAGTCGGGGAGTTCGGGTAACGCCTGAAAAGGCCGCTTATCTTTCTTCAGGAGAAGCGGCCTTTTGAGAAAAACAAAAACTTCTCCGCGGACGTGATGGACATAAGCATTTCAAAGATCGGTAAAAACAGGGTTTTCAGGGACAATCTGCGGTTCGAGGTGACACCGGAGCTGCTCTTTAAGCCAAGGTTCACGAGTTCGGGGCAGAACGAGGAACTTATCAAAGAGACCCAGGGGTTTTCTTTCTATGTGGAGTACATGGAGGAGATGCCCAAACCGGCCCTCATGATAATGAAGACCTATTGCCTGAGTTCAAAAAGTATCGGCCAGATAACCGACGCGCCGGAAGACCTCCTGTGGGGGGCCGTTCGTGAGACCGGAGTAAAGGACATTGTGGGTATGTATCCGCTCAATAAACCCCTGGCAGACTGGATAAAAAGCCGGATAGAAGCGCACGCAAGCTAAACCGGTTCTGCCTGGTTTACCTGTTTCTAAAAGAAACCTTGGATATTTAATTCCCCTCGCCCTTTTTTCTTGATCCTGCCGCGTATTTCATCATGGGAATTGTTTGTTACCCCTCCCGTACATTTCGACTAACGCAGCGGATACAAGAATGCGCCCTGAAATTTACTCCCAAAATTTTCTCAAAAAAGTGTAGATTACTACCGGGATAAGATGGGCATGCGCTGATTAAAAATAAAAATTGTAGGTCGGGTTAGCGGAGCGTAACCCGACAATTCCAATTAATGAATTACAGGCGTTCAAGAACAAAAGGGGCGGCATTTTTCTTCACTGTGGTCACGGAACACAGGCGAGGGATATTCTCTTCTTTTGAAAATATAAATCTCATAGGGCTTGCTTTAGATCATGTAAAAGGGAATTATCCCTTTCAGATGGACGCATTTGTGATTTTGCCGGACCATATTCATTGTATCTGGACGATGCCAGAGGGGATCGATGATTTCTCGACGAGATGGCGGCTGGTGAAAAGTTATTTCACAAAGAAATGTTTGACAAACGGAAAAATTTGGCAAGACAGGTATTGGGGTCATCAGATCAGAGATGAGGATGATTTCACAAGGCATGTGGAATATACTCATTACAACCCGGTAAAACACGGGTATGCGAGGTCACCAATAGAATGGGAGCATTCGAGTTTCCGCGAATTCGCTAAGAAAGACATTTATCAGCCCGATTGGGGAGCCGGGAAATGTATTCAATTTGATTCGATGGTGGGCAGTGAGTAAAGATAAAAAATTTAAAAAAGCGGGAAAAAGGGTCAGGTCTTGAATCTTGGCATTTTGCAATGGGCGGATTTGTTAAGGTGAAGAAACATCAAAATTAAAGACCTGACCTCATCCGTTACGGCGACGTCGAAAAAGCTCCGTGAATTCAAGGAGCGTAAGTTATCGTCATTTGTCCCATTTGCGATATTCCTTGACACCATTCACCGTGGCGGAGAGGCGTTCATAGTCGCACTGGGGCTTGATGTGAAAGGCAAAAAGATGCCGCTTGGGTTTTGGCAGGGCGCGACGGAGAATCATGAGATTTGCGAGGAACTGCTTGCTGACATGGAGCGGCGCGGGCTTAAGATTTCCAAGAAGATCATCTGGGTCACGGATGGCGGTAAAGGAGTTATCAAGACACTGAAGGACCGTTTCGGTAAGAAGCTGATACATCAGCGCTGTGTTGTCCATAAAGACAAGAACATTCAGAAGCACCTGGCCAAGAAATACAGGAAGGAGGCCCACCGGCAGTTCTGGGCGGCTCTTGAGCAGAACAGCTATCAAGATGCCCATCGCATGCTCTTGGATATGGAGAAATGGCTCAGGGGCATTAACGAATCGGCGGCTGATTCGCTCCTGGAGGCGCTTGAGGAAATCCTCACCCTTCACAGGCTGAAAGTACCGGCCCTACTGAGAAAGACGCTGCAATCCACCAACCCGATCGAGAGCACGTTCTCAACGGTGAGAGATGTCGAGGGCAACGTAAAACGGTATCGTGGAAGTGCTATGATGCAGCGGTGGCTGGCCGCCGTTCTTCTTTATGCGG
>JAKAEG010000083.1 GCA_021819985.1 Nitrospirota bacterium
AAACAGTCTGAACATCCTATGTCGTCATTCCCGCACGTCTTTAGCGCCCGATTTTATTTTGATAAAGACTGGCCAAGTTAAAATGGATGCCCGATTAAGGTCCTCGGGCATGACGAACAAGGACGAAATCGATAAATACTATTATGAGACCGTTAATAAATAGAGGAAAACCCCGGTATTGTAAAAAATTTAATTTTGGGAAAAGGTCTTCTTATTTTGCCGTCTTGAAAGGCAGCATGAAACTCTTTGGCATCGGGGACACTATCACTATCTTCCGTCCGTTTACAGGGTGCGTAAAAGTAAGCCTGGCGGCGTGAAGCCCCATCCGCTCTATCGGGCTTTTACCAGTTGCCCCGTATTTTTTATCGCCCACCACCGGACATCCGATGTCCTTCATGTGCACGCGTATCTGGTGTTTCCTGCCGGTCTCGATCCGCACCTCCAAAAGACTGTAACGGCGGTTTCCGGTAATGAACTTATAATGCGTTACGGCATATTTTGCGAAGCTTTTTGAATCGGGCGCGGGAGCGGGGCATGACCATACGAGGCTCTCTCCGCTTTCGCATAGCCATCCAGTTATAGTATCTTCATCTTTAGGCGGGCGTCCTTCAACGAGTGCGTTATAAATCTTTTCCGTTTTATCCCAGGAGTCCTGGATGGCCTTTTTGATCTCCTGGTTCTTGGCGAAAAGCATCACCCCGGAGACCTCACGGTCCAGCCTGTGGATTATGAATATTTTTGCTCCCGGTATTTTCCCCCTGACGCGGGGCATACCCCCTTTTACATAGTCTGAAACGGCCCTGTAAAAAGTGCTCCTGTTTTCTGTTTTCGTGCTTATGGAGAGCAACCCGGCAGGTTTTTGCGCCGCTATGAGGAACTCATCCTCATAAAGCACGGGAAACAGGGGGGGCTTAACTGCCTTCCTGCTCTTTTTTTCGATTATCTCTACGCCCTGCCCCGGCCTGACCCGCAGATCCGGCCTGAACACAGCCTTGCCGTCTACATGGACCGCCCCTTGCTTAATGAGAGACCGCGCTTTGGTTGATGACGTCCCGGTCTTCTCTGTAAGGAGAGCCAGAAGGGTGCTTGCAATTTTAGAAGTGAATCTCATTCCGGTATCTTAAGCTCCTCTATGCCCCCGATAAAAACAAGTTTCTGTTTTGAGGAGGTCCCTTTTAATATCCTTATGGCGGATTTCCTTATCCTGAAAGTATCGGAGAGCAGCTCTATCAGCTCCTCGTTTGCCCTGCCTTCGACAGGGGGGCCCGTAAGTTTTATCTTGAGGGCGTCCGCGTGCAGCCCGGCAATATGTCTTTTTGAACTGCGGGGCTCCACCTTCACCTTGAAGATGATCCCGTCTTTGGTTTTATCAAAAGGTATTTTAATTTTAAAAAAATTTCCTTTGGGATTTTTTATTTTCCGCTCAGTTCTCTTCTTCGCCTTCAGCTTGCCCATCCGGTTGCATGAGCAAGTCTTTATCCTCGGGCATTTGCTGTATCCTTCTCAGTTTAACCTGTATCTGTCTGGACCTGACCCCTACCAGCGTGTCCAATTCCTTGCTGGTCTGGCTGAGCTTGTCCTGTGCGCGCTTCAGGACATCCCCAAAGCGGTCGAATTCGGTCTTCACGGCGCCAAGTATCTTCCATACCTCGCTCGATCTTTTTTCTATTGCAAGCGTGCTGAAGCCCATCTGAAGGCTGTTCAGGAAGGCGGCCAGCGTGGTCGGCCCCGTTATCGTAATGCGGTAGTCCCGCTGGAGCACCTCAAAGAGGCCGGGCCGCCTGACCACTTCGGCATAAAGCCCCTCGATGGGAAGAAACATGATGCCGAAATCCGTTGTGCCCGGCGGGTCCAGGTACTTGTCCCTGATGTCCTTTGCGCTTTTTTTGATCGCCTGCTCAAGAAGCTTCGAGGTTTCCTCTATCAGTGCAGTGTTGCCCTGGTCATATGCCTCGGCCAGGGAATAATAGACCTCCAGCGGGAATTTTGAGTCTATGGGCAGATATACTATGCTTCCTTCCTGGTCTCTGCCGGGCAGCCTTATCGCGAACTCAACGTTTTCCCGCGTGCCTTTCTTCACCGCCACATTTTTTTCATACTGCTCCGGGGCGAGTATCTGTTCCAGGATGTTTCCAAGCTGTATCTCGCCGTGGATGCCGCGCGTCTTCACGTTTGAGAGCATCTTTTTCAGGTCTCCCACGCCCACCGCAAGGTTCTGCATGTCTCCCAGCCCTTTATGCACCTGCTCCAGGCGCTCGCTTACGAGCCTGAAAGATTCGCCAAGTCTCTGCTCAAGGGTTTTATGGAGTTTCTCATCCACGGTCTCGCGCATTTTTTCCAGCTTCATGCTGGTATCTTCCTGGATGGATTTCAGTCTCGACTCCACTGACTCGCGCACGCCTTCCAGTTTTTTCTCGACCGTCTGTATCAGTTCCGTGTGCCTGCCGGTCATCTTTTCAAGCTGCTCCACAGTGGACCTTGTGAGGGTCACAAGCTGCCCGGAAAAGACGTCGAGCTGATTTTTCTGGCTATGGGCTATCTCGGCCATCCTGGCCGATACGGAATCGGTGAAACCCCTGAGTGAGCTGCCCAGTTCCTCTCGGGCGTCCTTCGCGTTCCGCTGGGACTCTTCTCTGATCCGGGACAGCTCGTCCTTTATGCTGGTGTCCAGATAGGCTATCCGGTCCTTCAGCTCTTTGGTATCTTCTGAGGGCCGTCTGCTGACCGTCTTAAAAGAGAGCCAGATATTTGCGGCGAGCAGGGCGGTTATAAATAAAAGAAGCGGGATGATCACGATGTGATTTTAGCAATAACTCTTTTTTTTAAGCAAATAGCCGGGTGCTTGTTGATCGGGCATTTAAGGTGGCCAATCTTTATCAAGACAAAAATCGGGCGCTAAAGACATCGGGAATAATGACTGCAGTAAAAAACAACTGAAATACGTGAAAGTTATTTTCCAGCAAAGATGGAGCTTGGAGACGTCATGCCCGAGTGTCTTAGGCGGGCATCCGCTTTGACGTTGCTTTAAAATGGATTCCCGCCTCCGCAGGAATGACGAACAAAGAAAAGCCGGAATGATGACTGCAAGCGGACCAGTTCAGGATTTTACTAAATGGATTTCCTTATAATGAACATATGAGAAAGTTCGGCGTGCATGTTTCCATTGAAGGCGGGTTTTCAAAGGCGATCGAGCGGGCAAACGCGCTGGGCTGCACCACTCTTCAGTTTTTCTCCCACAGCCCCAGAAGCTGGCAGCTGGCGGACATACAGGCTGAACAGGCGCGCCTGTTCAGGGAGGAAAGAGAAAAGCTGGGGCTTGGTCCTGTATTCATTCACGCCTGTTATCTGCTGACATTATCAAGTGAAGACACAGCCCTTCGGGAAAAATCTGTCTGGATGCTGGGTGAGGAGATGAGTAGGGCCGATATCATAGGGGCGGACTATGTAGTTGTACATTCCGGCCATTCCGGTAATTCCGAAACCGAAGAAGAGGAGGGTGACAGCATACTCTTTATCGAATCCATAAAAAGCGTGCTTGGAAAGGGGAAGAAAAGCAAAAAATTCAAAGCCGGTCTTTTGCTTGAAAACACCGCTCAAGCCCCGCCGCCAGGCGGGCCTCCTTCATCCATGAAGGCGCTGTCGCGGGCGGTCCTTGAGTCAGGGGCCGCGGGGATGTGCTTCGATACGTGCCATGGTTTCGCTTCCGGATACGATGTCAGGACCGCGGAAGGGTTGAAGCTTATCGCGCATCAAACAGAGGGCGTAAAGATGCATCTTATTCATTTGAACGATGCGAAGGGTCCGCTTGGCTCCGGGTTAGACCGGCATGAGCACCTTGGAAAAGGCGGCATTGGCCTGGAGGGGTTCAGGAATTTTCTCGGCTTCGGCCCTCCTTTCAAAGGGGTGCCCGTAATAATGGAGACGCCCAAAAAAGATGAAGGCGACGATCCTATGAATTTACGGACCGCTAAAGCGCTCCTTGGCCCATGAACCTGCGTACCGTAAGGACGCTCCTGTCCTGATATCCAGCCCCGGAAACGATAGTTCCCGTTCAATCAACGATCGTTCACTTTGAGGAATCGTTCCCTTTCAGACACCTCATGTTCAAAAAAATGATTTTTTTGTTGACATTTGAAATGAAATACTTTTTTATATATCAGATGTTGAAGAAGCTTTTTTCATCAGCCATAAGAGCAGAGGTCCTCTCGCTGCTGTTAAACAGCCCGGAGGACAGGTTTTACATGAGAGAGATATCGAGGCTCCTCGAGAAAAATCCCTCTGCCGTAAAAAGAGAGCTGGACAGCCTCGAAAAGATCGGGGTGGTAAAAAGCGAGAAAGTCGCCAATCTGAAATACTTCCAGGCGGACGAGAGTTCTCCCCTTTATTATGAACTTAAAAACCTGATAACGAAATCCCTTGGACTTGCCGGCAGCCTTAAGGCCCTCTTGAGGGGCAGCGCTGTTTGCGCGTTCATTTTCGGGCCGTACGCGGAAGGCAGGGATGTAAAGACAGTGGACCTCATGGTGGTCACGAACGGCGATATCGAAGAAAAGGCCATCAGGAAAACTGCCAAAAATTTCGGGTACAAAGTGACTCTCACTCGCATGAGCGAACAGGAGTACCGCCAGAGGAAAAAATCGCGCGACCGCGCCCTGCAGAAAATACTTTCTGACAGGAGGATTCCTCTTTTAGGGAGAGCGTAACCGCCGCTCCGGCCAGCCGAGGAGGGGGCTGGGGCAAACAAGAAAGGAGGTGACAACAGATGGCGACAGTGAAGAAACCAGCAGCAAAGACAGCGGCCAAGAAACCCGTAGCCAAGAAAACGGCAGCGGCCAAGGCCACAGTGACGAAGAAGGCAGCAGCCCCGAAAAAGGCAGCAGCTACGAAGAAAGCTGCGGCCCCCAAGGCAGCGGCCCCGAAAAAGGCAGTGGCAGCCAAAAAGCCGGCGGCCAAAAAACCGGCAGCGAAAAAGAAATAACTTTTTCGAAAAAGGGCTAAGCTGGGAAGACAATTAGAGGTTTTAAGCTAACTAAAAACTCTTCCCAGCTTTTTTTTTGTTTGAAACACTAGTGGATTAAGAGCCTGCTGAAGGAGTTTTGGGTCTTCAGGATTTTGTGGACCGCCTTAGTTTGTCATTCCCGCTCAGGCGGGAATCCATTTTAAATTAAATTAAATTAAATTAAATTAAATTAAATTAAAAACGTCAAATTGGATGCCCGATTAAGACATTCGGGCATGACGTCCTCCAGGATTAAGAAACTTTCTTGGATAGATATGAAACGGATTAATAACTCGCAACACTAGTAGATTCAAGGGCCTGGCCGAAGGAAATTCCCCTTAATCGGGGAAAAAAGAAGGAGAACTGAAAAGTCAGGCGTATTTCAGATCAGCCGGGCCATGCTCAATACGGTCGTAGGCTATTTTCCAGCAGTCTGAGGCGGCAAGCAGGGCCTTCGCGAATTTAAGGTTGCTGGTATGGCCTGTCCTGCTGGCCTTCATGTGCCCCTCTACCGGGAAGCCCATAAGCGACAAATCCCCGATGAAATCAAGGAGCTTATGGCGCAAAAACTCATCTTTGAACCTGAGCCCGGAGGCGTTCAATACCTCGGTATCGTTCAGAATAACAGCGTTTTCAAGCGAGCCGCCTTTTGCAAGCCCTAATGTCCTTAAGTATTGGACGTCCTTGAGGAACCCGAAGGTCCTGGCCGGAGCTATCTCTTTTATGAACAGGTCCTCTCCGCACTCGAAAGTCATTTCCTGCTTTCCAAGGAGCCTGTGCGGATAGAATATCCGGTAGGATATCCGCCTTCCCTCATAGGGCAGGGCGGTTATCTCCGCATCGCCATCCTTGAAAACGAACGGTTTTATGATCTTGAGGTACGGCCTTTTGGACGGCTGGATGGCAATCCCGGCATCCACTATCGAATCAACAAAATGCTTGGAGCTTCCGTCCAGTATCGGCACTTCAGGGCCGTCTATCTCTACATAAAGGTTATCTATGCCCAGCCCGGAAAGCGCCGCAAGCAGGTGCTCGACGGTTTTTACCTTTGTGCCGTTCATCCCCAACGTTGTGGAAAAAGCGGTGTCGCAGACCGCGTTGACGTTGGCATTTATGGGCGCTTCACCACCTTTGGCGAAAAAGATTATGCCGGTGTCCTTGGGTGCGGGCTTCAATAACATGGCCGCCTGATCGCCGGTATGCAGCCCTACGCCCCTCACCAGAACCTCTTTTTCTAATGTCCGCTGGTATCTCATCATAAGTGTATTATGCAATGTATGTGCCAGATGTAAGTGGCTGTATTTAAAGTATTTACCCATGGGTTATGTGTTGTTTATATTCTTCAGCTGTTGCAAAAAAGACACATTAGGATTCGCCGCCGATAACGAGTTCTGGGACCCTTATAGTAGGCTGGGCATCGGAGACGGGAACGCCCTGGGCGTCCTTTCCGCAAGTCCCGATGGAAAAACCGAGGTCGGACCCCACCATGTCTATCTCCATAAGTACGCGCGGCCCGTTTCCGGCCAGGGTAGCGCCGCGCACGGGGGCGCCGGCCTGTCCGTTTTCTATCAGGTAGCCCTCCTGGACGTCAAAAACAAAATCGCCCGTCAACGTATTTACCTGGCCTCCGCCCATTTTCTTTACGAACAGCCCTTTGGGTGTGTTTTTAAGTATCTCCTCAGCGGGGGTTTTTCCCGGGGCTATCATAGTGTTCGTCATCCTGGGGATAGGCCTGTGCCTGTAAGATTGCCTTCTGCCGTTTCCAGTCGGGGTTGCCCCGGCCTTCAAGGCCGAAAGCCGGTCATACATGAAACCGGTCAGTATGCCGTCTTTTATAAGCATGGTCTTCTGGGCCGGGGTGCCTTCGTCATCGAACCTGAAGGAGCCGCGCTTTCCGGGAATTGTCGCGTCGTCAATCACGTTTATAATATCCGCTGCGATCTTCTGGCCCATTTTCCCCGAATAAATTGAAAGTCCCTGTTGAGAGAGGTCCGCTTCGAGGCCGTGGCCCACGGCCTCATGTACCATTGTCCCTCCGGCCTCCGAGGAGATGACGACCGGCATTCTTCCTCCGGGCGCCCTCCTTGCCTTGAGCATCATTACCGCTTTTTTTGCGGCCTTAAGGGCAGTCTCCAATGCGGAGACCTCATCGAAAAGCTCAAAACCCATTGCCCCGCCGATGGGCTCATAGCCTGTCTGTACTACGTCACCCTCCCGGGCTATCACGTTTACCAGAAAAATTGTCTGGATGCGGTCGTCACTGGCCAGAAAACCTTCCGATGATGCGATCCGCACTTTCTGTGCAAGCTCCTTGTATGTGACACTTACCTGCTTTATGCTGCTGTGATAAGCACGGGCCGCCTTTTCGGCTTCCTTGAGTATGCTCACCTTTTTTTCTAGCGGGACCAGCGACGGGTCTATTTTGATCGCGTATTCCACTGAAGGGGCCCTTCTGGTCAGGTCCAGGTCCTTAACGGGCTTTTGCTCACCTGAGGCCGCCTTCAGGCCGGAAGCCATATCGAGGAAGGCATTTTTCGTAAGCTCATTGGTATAAGCGTAAGACGTTTTGCCCGCGCGGATCAATCGCAGGCCTGCTCCCGAATCCGTCCCCTCAAGGAGCTTTTCCACCTTGCTGTCTTCTATCTGTATGCTTGTGCTTCTGCTGGACTCTATATAGAGGTCCGCGTAATCGCTGCCTTTTGCTGAAATTAGCGCTTCAAGAGTCTCTTTCATAAGTCCGGTGTCTATCATTTTCAATTTTTTTTTGCTCCGGGCTGCCCAGGCAGGCAGGGAATTTTAATTTTCAGAAATGCGTGTAATTTTTATTTGAGGCCGTTCTTTGTTAGTATTATAGCATGCCAAAATTGGGCATTATAGGCGGAAGCGGACTTTATAGCATTCCAGGGTTCGTCAAATTAAAAGAGGAGTGTGTCAGCACCCCTTACGGGGACCCTTCAGGAAGCTATCTTATTGCCGGCCCGGAGGATGGGTCCGGCCCGCACGTGGTTTTTCTTCCCAGGCATGGCGCCGCTCATTCCATACCGCCGCACAAGGTAAATTACAGGGCCAATATATGGGGAATGCAGTCGCTTGGAGTGGAGAGGATAATCGGGGTAACCGCTGTGGGAGGAATAGATCCGGCGCTCTCTCCTGGAAGCATACTGCTGCCGGACCAGGTAATGGACTTCACCCAGGGGGCGCGTGAATCCACTTTCTACGAGGGAGGTGACGTGGTCCATATCGATTTTACCGACCCTTATTGCCCGGAAATTAGGACGGTCCTCATCAAAGCCGCCCAAATTGAGGGTCTGGCCTGTACACCTGAGGCCACATATGTCTGCACAAACGGCCCCAGGCTTGAAAGCCGGGCCGAGATTGAATTTTTCAGGCGCGCGGGCGGCCACATTGTGGGCATGACCGGAATGCCCGAAACCGCGCTGGCAAGGGAACTTCAGGTATGTTACGCCGCGGTCTCCGTGGTCACAAATTTCGCGGCCGGGGTGTCCGCCGCAGGCAAGCTGACCACCACGGAGGTTGTGGAAACAATGGCGAAAAGCACCGGGGCGGTAATGGCCCTCCTCAAGACCTCTTTTTCCCTGATGCCCCAACACAGGGGCTGCCCATGCAAGGACGCGCTAAGCGGCACACGGCTTTAGGATTTTTACTTTTCTACTGATTTTGCGGCGAGGTCTTGCCCGGCGGCTCTGAAGGATTTTTCCCCTTTCCCTTTAAGTCCCCTTTTATCTTGAGGGTCTTCAGCTTCGCCCTGAAGGTGTTTCTGTTCATTCCCAGCACCTTTGCGGCCCTCAACTTGTTGCCTTTCATCTCACTTAGCGCAAGTTCGATCAGGGCCTTTTCCACTTCGCCCACCACGGTGTCATAAAGAGTTGAGCGTTCGATCAGGGCCATTTTCCTTAAATAGAGCCTCAACCTCTCATCGAGAAAATTTTTAAAGGAGCATTTGCCAAGGAACTCTGAGCCAAGCAGGTCCTTGTCCCCTATGGCGCTTGTTGCCCCGAGAAAATATGCCCTGTGCACAAGCTTTTTGAGTTCGGACACCCCGCCTGGATAATCCCGCTCAATCAGCGCCTCTCTGGCGTTCTTGGTCAGGTATTTTTTCCCGCTCTTCAGAAAGGCCGAAAGCTCTTCGATAAAATGGTTGGCAAGCGGCACAATATCTTCCTTCCGCTCCTCGATTGCAGGCACCTCGATCCCCATGTAATCGATGCCTTGAAGGAGGGAAGCGTCTTCAGGACAGAAGCAGCCTGCCATCACCCTGACGTCGGCATTGATAGCTTGAGAGCCGTCAACGCGGAACTCTTTTTTACTTATCAGGTCTTTGACGCAGGTGACGGCATCTGCGCCAAACGCGTTTATGTCCTTTATAAAAAGCGTCCCTCCTCTTGCCGCCAGCAGCGAATCGGGAGTAAAAAAATCTTTTTCATCGATGACCTTCACAAACGGCATGCCCGTCCTGTGACTTCTCGAATGGATATGCCGTGCCACCAGTTCACGCCCGGAACCGGGGACCCCGAAAAGCACAACCGGCTTGTCCGCGTTCGGAAAGGGCAGGGTGCCGGCATCTTCAGCCAGCTTCATTACTGTTTTCATCCTGGCGCTTTTGGCCACTATTCTGGATTCGGTGAGCGTTTTGAGGTTTTCCAGTTCCTGTTTGGCCGAAAAGTTTTCATATATGTGGCGCAGGGTCGCCTTCAGGATCTGGGGGTCCTCCCCGTTTCTTTCGAAGACCGCGTAGGAAGCCCCGGCCTTCATGGCTTCTTCCATTTTTTTGAAGTTCCCGTTTGAGAGGGCAATGATGCATGCCTCGGGATGATAGGCCCTGATCGAAGACAATATCTCGACTGCACGAGGCGTGCCGACGTCTATCACAACGGGGCGCGACTCATAGCCGGTGCGCCTCAAATTGGCAGGCAAAGACTCCCTCAATTCAAAGCTGTAACCGGAGGGTTCGAGGTTTCTCTTTAAAAAAACCACAAATCCAGTATCGTTGCTGATTAGAAGAACCGTTCTGTCGACCATTTTTGCGAAAAAAAAGCCATGCCCCCTCCCCCCGGAGGATTTTTTTGATTTGACCTGAAAAAACAAAAAGCTGAGGACGCAAATTATTACCAGTTGGCAGGGGCGGTTGTCAAGGGGAAAATCAAGCGAGATTGTCTAATTTTCATTGTTGGAGGTAGAATTTCTAATGGAGTTGTTTGGGTCCGAGTCCGAAGACCGGCAAAGCAAAAGCAAGCAAAACGAGAAGGAACAGCAAAAAAAACCCCTCGCCTATCGGATGGCGCCCCGAAATTTGGATGAATATCTCGGGCAGCGGCATATTATCGGTGAAGGCAAGCTCTTAAGACGTGCGATACAGGCGGACAAGGTCACATCCATCATCCTTTACGGGCCCCCGGGGACCGGGAAGACCGCGCTTGCCAGGGTGATCGCAAATCATACCAAGGCCAGGTTCGAGTGGCTCAATGCCGCTACCGCCGGCCTTGCGGATATCAGAAAGATAATGACCGAGGCCC
>JAKAEG010000084.1 GCA_021819985.1 Nitrospirota bacterium
ACCTTAGAAAAAAACTTTTCAACATCATCATTTGTTTGCAGACTTAGATTATAAAAGGACAGGCCACATGAATTCAAGTTTTTTACCGGTTTTCCGGTGCCTTTCAGCAAATATGAATTAAAAAAGGTCCGGCCCCGTGTTTTTTTCCGCAACAGAACGTACTTTTTACATGATAGAATTTAATCATGAGAATCAGATCGGTATTTCTGTTTCTTTTGGTCCTTATTGCCGGGTGCACATATGCCCAAAGAAAGCCGGTCTATAATGAATCCTCTCTCATTTCGCCCCTTCCGGCCGGGCTCATGGTGGGCCCCCCTATAGTGGAGAGTTCCCCCCCGGCAGACCTGCTGAAGAACATCAGGCCCCTGCCGCCCGTGCTGGTCGTGCCGGGCAGAAACCTGTATCTCTATGCCAACGTTTATTATTACTATTGGGACAGCGACTGGTTTTTCAGCAGCAACAGGCAGGGCCCTTGGTATCTGCTTGCCAAAAAAAACTACCCGGCGCGCGTAACGCATTTCCAGCCGGGCCCCCAGACCCCGGTCAATATAGAGACGCCTAAAAAAATTTACCCCCCCTTTAACCGTTAAATTGAGACCCGTTAAGGCGGTCTTCACCCTAAATCAGGCCCAAATTCCCTTTTTTTTGCAAAAAAGTTGAATTATATCGGCTGCTTATTTTACAATAAATTTCACTTATGGGCATGGAAGATCACAAGCTCAAGGTTTTCTGTACGGTCGCGGAGATGAAGAGTTTTTCGAAGGCCTCGGAGATAATCCATCTTACGCAACCGGCGGTGAGCCTTCAGATACAGACCCTCGAAGAGACCTTCGAGACGAAACTATTCGACCGTTCTTCAAACACGATCACACTGACGCCGGCCGGCGAAATATTATACAGGTACGCCAAAGACATACTCGCCCAGTACGATGCGGCTGAACGGGCTGTCAGCGGTATAACCGGGCTGGTGAAGGGCTCGATGACCATCGGGGCCAGCACCACAATAGGCAATTACCTTTTACCGCGGGTTATAGCCGAGTTCCGGAAGGTCCATCCGAAAATAAAGATACATCTGCTTGTGGGCAATACCAAGAGGATAACGGAGCTGCTCAAGGGAGGCGTCATAGACCTGGGGCTTGTCGAGGGGACGGTCTTAAAATACAAGCTCACGACCGAAAAGTTCATTTCCGACGAGCTTGCGCTTATAGTGCCCGCCAATCACCATTGGGCGAAACTTGCCGAGGTGTCCATTCTTGAGCTTCTAAAAGTGCCCTTCGTATTCCGCGAAGAGGGGTCGGGCACCAGGCAGATAATAGAGCATTACCTGGCAGAGCACGGTATTTATCCCCAGGACATGACATGCTCCGCCATTCTTGGCAGTACGGAGTCCATAAAGGATGCGGTTGAAAACGGCATCGGAGTGGCCATCATTTCACGCTGGGCCGTGCGCAAAGAGCTTGCCCATGGCACCCTCAAGGCCCTTGGATTCAAGGAATGCAAGATGCTCAGGGAATTTTCGCTTCTTTTCAATAAAAATGCCGTAAGCACCTACTCAGTAGATACATTCTATACTTACCTGAAGAGTTTCCCTCTCCCTAAGCTCCTCGAAAACGCGCTGTAAGTCCTTTCTGATTTTTATCTCAGGCGGGTCCTTAGTTACATTGAAGGGAAAAGTCCATTGGCTATCTCTATGATGTATAATTTTTTAAAACATCCAAAAAACAAAAAATCAAAAAAATTAATTGGAGGCCGCCCCGAGTGGAAACCGGCGCCGGAATTTATTTAAATGATAAGGTAGTGCCGCTAGCGGAGGCCAGGGTCTCCGTCCTCGACCACGGGTTCCTTTATGGAGACGGGGTCTATGAGACAATGCGCGTCTATGGAGGGGTGGTTTTCATGCTGGAAGAGCACCTGGCCAGACTGGAAAAGTCCGCTTCGCTCATAGAGCTAAAACTTCCCAAAAGCCCCCGCCAAATAAAGCTCGCCATTTTTGAGACCCTTGAGGCCTGCGGGCACAAGGACGCGTATCTAAGGGTCACCGTATCCAGGGGAGAAGGCCCTATTGGGCTCGACCCGGAACTCTGCCCAAGGCCGACTTTTTTTATCATCGCGGACAGGCTGAAGCCCCAGCCGCGGGACATTTACGAAAAAGGCATCCATCTGGCGATAGTAAATACAAGGAGAAACCTTAAAGAAGCGCTTGACCCCCAGATAAAATCCCTTAACTTCCTGAACAATATCCGCGCCAAAATAGAGGCCAAAAAGGCGGACGCCTTTGAAGCCCTTATGCTGAACCACAGGGGCCATCTGTCGGAGGGCACCACAAGCAATATCTTTTTTGTTTCTGAAGGGGCGCTCCGCACTCCGGGACCGCAGTGCGGCATATTGAGAGGCATTACCAGAGACGTGGTCCTCACAATCGCCAGGAGACTGGATATGAAGGTCGTGGAAGGCGAGTTCACAGTGGAAGACTTACTGGGCGCATCCGAGGTGTTCATAACCAGTACTATCATGGAGGTGGTGCCCGTCAGCCGGTTGACCATCAGCATGGAGGGCAACCGGATGGAAGGAACCGGGATAAAACTTTCCGTGGCTGGGGAGATAACCAGGGCGCTGATGGCGGAATACAGAAAAGAGGTCTTATCTTATGTGGAAAACACCAAGGCTGCCGGGCCGTCTTTATGGGGATTTACGGAGTAAAGAAGACGATGGAAAAACAAAAACGTATCATTGCATCAGCCATAGAGCAGTCGGTACTGAAACCTACGGCCATGCGGGCGGACGTCCTCAAGGCATGCCGCGAGGCCGCCACTTACGGATTTCACGGCGTCTGCGTAAACCCCATCCATATATCCATGGCCAGGGAAGCGGCCGATTCCATTTCAAAAGAAACCGAATCGACGGCCATAAAGGTCATAACGGTAATAGCGTTTCCCCTGGGCAGTTCGTCTTCCTCCTCAAAGGTTTATGAGGCGATGAGGGCCGCGCAGGACGGCGCGGACGAGCTTGATATAGTCATGGCGATCCCGCTTGCAATGGAGGGAGACTGGCAGGCGGTGGAAAAGGACATCTCGGACGTTATTACAGCCACGCCGGGTCTTGTCCACAAGGTGATAATTGAGACGGCATATCTCAAAAATGCTATTGAGACGGAGCAGGCCGCCGGGGCCGCTCTTCGGGCCGGGGCCGCCTTCATAAAGACCTCTTCCGGATATGCGCCAAAAGGTGCCACCGTCGAGGACGTCCTTTTTCTTAAGCAGATAACGGGAGACCGGGCCGGCATAAAAGCCGCAGGCGGAATACGCACACTGGAGTCAGCGGCCGGGCTTCTTCGGGCGGGGGCATCGAGACTGGGCACTTCGGCCGGCGTGCAGATAATCGAAAGCTTTTCCTCCCGCTAACGCTCGCTAATCATATATCTTTACAAACATCCAGACCGAAAAAGCGCCAAAGAAAAACGGGACGCACCATGCGGCGGCAACAGGCGGAAGGAGCCCCGAGTACCCAAGTGAAAGACTGAACGTGTAGACCAGCCAATAAAAAAGGCTTACGGCCATTCCGAAAGATGCCGCGGCCAGGCCTCCCATCCCCCTGCGCAGCGATATGGCGATCGCAAAGAGCACCATAAAGAAATTCACTACCGGATATGCAAGCCTTGAATTCATGTCCACATCCAGTTTTTTGCTCCTTATTCCCGCTTCCCTGAGCCGCTTTGAATACCGGTAGAGTTCTGTTATACCCATCTCATCGGCCGTAAGCACCTGACTGGCCAGGAACTCGGGTTTTATCAGGCCGGGGATCTCCATTTCGGGCCGGACCAGGGCCGATGGATGAAGAAAATCATATACCGTCGCATTTTTCAGCACCCATTTGCCGGAAATGTATTTCGCCCCATCCGCCTCTATCCTTCCTGAAAGCATCCCGTTTTTGAACTTGAAGATGTCCACCTTTTTGGCCGATTCCGATTCCTTGGAATAGAGGCTGAAGCGGACAAGAGACCCATCATCCGCCCTGATCCAGATGGTCCCCTCGCTAAAGGTTGTTATTGCTGACTGCCTGGTCATGGCCTTTGCTTTCCGCATGGCAATGGGCGAGGCAAACTGGCTTAATCCGAAGCTTGCCAATGTCAGCAGCGCTCCGGTAAAGGCAAGCGGCATGAAGAGGGCGCGCATCCTTCCCCCCGCGGCCATTACGGCGATGGTCTCCTTGTTTTTCCCGGCTTGGCCTACCATGAAAAGGGCCGCAAAAAGCGCAGCCATCGGCATTGTATAAACAAAGTACTGAGGCAGCACAAGCAGGGCATATGAAAGCAGACTCGCGGCATCTTTGGCGCTCAGTTTGTCGGTCGCGTTTATCAGGTCGAAGCCGGACAGCATCACCGAAAGCCCCAGGGCCACGATCGCGAAAGCAGTTAAAAATTCTCTAAGATAAAGCCTCTTTAAAAGTTTCATCTGGCGTCCACTTTCCTGAATACCAGGACCGAAATGGTAAATAGGATAACGAAAGGCGCCCAACCGCCAGCCACAGCGGGGATTTTCCCGGACTGCGCCAGTTTTTCAAAATAGATGAGAAGGGCGTAATATACTGAAAACACGGCCGTGCCCAGCGCCAGGCCCCCGAGCCTTGCCTTTTTGCCCGCATACAGAGAGAGCGCCGGAGCCAGAAACATTATCGCAAGCGAAAACAGGGGAAATGTAAGCCTGCGATAGAACTCCAGATAACTGATGGTCTTGTGGGCGCCTGTTTCGGTTGCCGCCTTCGCCAGGAGTTGCCGGGGCGTCAATTCCTCCCGCATCGCTTCCGGCCCCTCGATGCCAAGCGGCAGCACGAGCCGGTACTCGCCAAAAAAAATCTCGGTTAGCCTGGGCCCTTTTACCAGGCTGGCCAGGCCGTTTTTAAGGTTAAAAAATATGGAACTGCCGCTGTCAGCTGATTTTATGCTGGCGCTCTTTGCGTATATGACTATCGGCCTGCCGGGATTTCGCTCATCATAGATGAAAACACCTGAGAGGTCCCCGTTTTTTACGCTGCTGGCGTATATGACGGTGTTTTTTATGAAGCCGTTGAAAATACCCGGTTCTATTGCGTTTGGTGCCCTTTTCCTGAGCGTCTCGGATATCGAAAGCCTAACGTCCTTTCTGCCTGCGGGGCCCAGATGAAAACTCACAAAAAAACTAAGGGCAACGGCGGCCGCGCCCAAAATGAATACGGGGACGGCGGCCTGCCTGAAAGGCATGCCGCTTGATTTCAGTATTACGAGTTCATTGTCAGCGTTCATCCTGCCGTAGACATACAGCACGGAAAGGAGGAAGGCCATCGGCAGGGTCAGGAGCATCAGCTCCGGCTGAATATACAGGATTATGCGCAGAAGCTCCCCTGGGCTTGCCCCCACGCTCGACAAAAGCCTTGAAAGCCTGAGCACCTTCTCCATCATCAATATGAAATTAAGGAGTGGAAGACTGATTATCATGGCCCAGACCAGTTCTTTCAGAACGCTTTTATGGATCGTTTTCACAATCTTGATTTTAACATTTCCACCGGAGGGGGGCTTTACCCGATTTTGAGATGGGTCTTTAGCTAATTTGGACCGGAAAAGAGGGCCGTGGCGGGCTTTATATCAGATCTTCAGTAAATCGAACTTATCCTGCCGGTCCTTCTGTCAATGATCACCATGTCCAGTCCTTTATTGTTCCCGTTTTTCACTTCCGCCTCAAAGAAAGTGCCTTTGTCCTGGATTTTGGCAACATTGACCTCCTCAGGCAGGTAAAACTTCCTTATAGCTTCCCCAGCCTCACCCGGTGTTTTAACACTCCTGTCTGCCCCGTACCATCCCCAACCGGGGCCCTTGCAATAGCCTCCGAAAGGGCTGCACCGGCAGTCTGTGGTCCCGCAGCAAGAGCGCTCGCAATTCGTTTTAGGCTGAAAAAAACTTTTAAAATACCCTGAAATAACAAGCCCCCCGGCAATGAGCCCTGTAATAAGCACCGGTAATGCTATCTGTCTTACTTTTTTTCTCATCTCTGCGTTTACTATCGTACTCTCCAAATGTAAAGGACTTATGTAGAGGCCCCGGCCCCGGATTTGCCTTCACCATCGGGGATAACCACCCTGAATAATGTCCCCTTTCCTTCCTCGCTGTTTACCTCGATCCGACCCTCGTGGGCCTCGACCAGTTCCTTTGCGATTGCAAGCCCGATGCCGATGCCACCCTCTGAGGACCTGTAAAATCTCTCAAAAATGAACGGCAGGCAATCAGCTCCGATCCCGCTGCCGTTGTCCTCGATTTCCAGTATAGTGTCCTTCCCGTTTTTCCCGGCCCGCAATGCCACTTTTCCGTCCTTCCCAACCGCTTTAAGCGCATTGCTCACAAGATTTATCATTATCTGGCTCAGCCTTTCAGGGTCGCAATATAGATCAAGCTCGTCATCGCAAAGGACTTCCAATGAGACCCCTTTATCAAGCGAGATACCTGAAAAAGTTTTTTTTATATTTTCAAGCAGGGGCCTGGCCTTCACAAGTTTTCTATGGAGAAACACCGCCCCTGCCTGGGCCCGTGAAAGTTCTTCTATCCCGTCCAGCAGGCCTTCCAGCCGCCAGGTCTCCTCATAAAGGGACTGGAGCTGTTGCCCGTCCACTGGAATCAGCCCGTCTATCATGCCGGCAAGCTCCCCCCTTATGGCCGTCAAAGGCGTCCGTATCTCGTGGCTGACATTGCCGGTCAGTTTTTTCCGCAGCGTCTCCTGGGTTTCAAGGAATTTGATCAGCCTGTTGAAAGCGGCCGAAAGCCTGGCCACCTCATCCCGCCCGGAGACATTTATCCCGTTTCGGGAAAATTTCCCCTCGATAACGCCTTCGGCCGCGGCGGCAAGCCCTTTAAGAGGTCTGGTAAGCCTCCTTGAAAAAAGTATGCTCAGCGCAAACGCGATGCCGCCCAGCACAATGACCGCAAACAAAAGAAACCATCCTGAACGCCTGATGAATATGGACTCCCTTTGCGGCTGCGGAAACCTGACTTCCAGGCTGCCTATTTCCTTGCCGTTTAAGAAAAGGGGATAAGGGAAAAACCGTCCTGATTTTCTGTTTGTGTCCGGGCTGGAAATTGCGAGCACTTTTTTCCGGATAAGCGGCGGCAGGTTTTTAAGCGCCAACTCAGTGTCCGTGACGAGTACATGGCGAGCATCAAAAAGTCTGATATCCAGGCCCATCATCAACGCCTGGGCCGCGTCCCTGCCGGATGCGTCCCGGTCCCATGAGGAATTTTTTTCGTATGAGGATTCGAGGCTGGCGACGACCCAGTAGACCCTGTCTTCGATCTGCCCTTCCTCGTAAGCCCGGAAATCGCGGATCATGAGCTGCCTCAGTGTAAAAGCGGCCGCAAGCGAGATGGAAACCGTGATCAGCAGCAGCGTGAAGAACTTAAGCCAGAGGCCCCTAAACATCCCGCTCCGCAACGAATTTGTATCCCAGCCTGTGCACAGTCGTTATAAGCACCGGGTTCCTGGGATCGTCCTCGATCTTCTGCCTTATGTTTTTGATGTGAACGTCGATGGTCCGGTCAAAGCCTTCAAACTGGTGGCCGAAGGCTTTTTCTATGAGTTTTTCCCTCGTTAAGACAATCTGCGGCGCGCATGCGAAGGCCAGCAGTATCTTGAATTCGCTTGGAGTAAAGGTGACGGTAGAACCGCGTTTTTTCACCTCGTATCTTGGCCCGTCGACGCAGAGGGAGCCTTTATTGAAACTCATTGATGGCGCGGTTTCTTCCCGGCCCTCCTGCGGCCCCGCTCTCTTAAGCATGGCTTTCACCCTGTAAACCATCTCGCGAGGGTTAAAAGGTTTTGTTATGTAATCGTCCGACCCGAGGGCAAATCCATTGATCCTGTCTTCGGGCGAGGACTTTGCCGTCAGCATTATCACCGGGACATCTCCGGTCTTTTTGATCTCCTGGAAGACCTTTTCGCCGTCCATGTCCGGTAGCATCAGATCCAGCATCACAACCGCCGGCCTTTCCTTTGACGCCGCGTCTATGGCCTCATGACCTCTCGCCGCGACGGTTACCAGATAGCCTGCCTGTTCGAGGTATATTCTTATGACCCTGGCGATCTTGCTGTCGTCTTCAACGACGAGCACGCGATTATTGACCATACGATTTAATTTATTATAATCAAAAAAACAAAGCCCTTTCAAAGGGGGCGGCGTATCTGGGCCGGACTATGATTTTTTATTTCAAAAGGTGTTCATAACTTCTTAATATCACGAATGTATTCTATTTCCAAGAGAGCTTGCGGAAAGCAACTATGATAAAATCTCTGGTCTCCGTCGAAGCGCATTTTTTGAAAGCGGCCCGGAACCGGATCATAAAATGAAGGGGGCTTAAGTGATGAAAAAACTGCTTTTAAAATCGGCGCTCGTCTTTACAGCCGTATTGCTGATGGCGGGGCTGGCGTACGCAAGCGGGCTTCATGTAATGGGGCAGATGGGGGACCTCAAAGTCCATGTGACAACGGACAGTGCCCCGCAGGCGGGTAAAAACCTCGTGACTGTCCGGCTCTTTGACCGGAATGGAAAGCCTGTTACCGATGCGCTTGTAAGAGTATACTGGATGATGCCTCCCATGGGCACCATGCCTCTTATGAAGGGAATGGCTGACGCGGAGCGTTCGGGAAGCGAATACCGCGCCGTAATGAACCTGGAGGTCTCGGGCGAATGGCATGCAATGGTTAAGGTTAAGCGCGCCGGGAAGCTCCTTCCCCCGTTTAAATTCGACATTAATGCACAATAAGAGCAGAACCTATCTCAAAATTGCTTCCGGCTGCAAGAGGCTGAAATCGCGGCATACGGCGTCAATAAAGGGAAAATCGTCCTCAACGCAGCGCTGCTGCGCCTCCGGGCGATTTCCCCTTTATTCCTTGTCTGCCACGATTTCCGCTCTCTTTCGCTTCGAAATCAATTTTAAGACAGGTTCTAAAAAAACATTCTGCCCGTTTATGTTTCTGGCGCTTGCCGTTATTGTGCTCACGCCGGTGTGCGGCAACGCCTCCCCGGGTTTACTTCAGGGGCAGGAGACTGGCCGGGAACTATCTGAGGCCCAGCCCATGGTCCTTGATGACCTCATAAACGAAGCCCTCGCCAATAACCCGCAGCTTGCGGCTTACGGTTTTTTTGTGACCGCGCGGCAGGACAGGATACCCCAGGAAAAAAGTCTACCGGACCCCGTGTTCTCCTTTGGTTACCAGAACGAGGGATGGGACAGGTATTCCTTTGGTGAAAGCCTGATGTCCCAGTGGATGTTCGCCGCATCCCAGACATTCCCATATCCGGGGAAGCTTGGGCTGAAAGGCGAAATCGCCAGGCAGGACGCGCTTTCAATGAGGGAATCCTATGAGGACCTGAGGCTCAGGATCGCCCTTCAGGTTAAGGAGCTGTTTTTTGATCTCCTGCTGAACTATAAGGAACTGGATATTATTGCTCAGAGATATAGTCTTTTCACCGAATTGGAAAAGGCCGCCCTGGCCCGTTACTCCTCCGGGCTGGCCTCGCAGGAGGAAGTGATACTGGCGCAGACGGAAAAATATACGCTGCTTGAAACGAAAGAGGAACTGAGGCAAAAAATATTTGCCGCCCGCGCCAAACTGAATTCTTTGACCGGAGGGGTTTCATCTAAAAATCCGTTCGGCAGGCCGGCGGAAACCGGTTATCTGATCAATTCCCCCAGCTCCGGTCTCCTCGTGGGAGTTGCCATAAGCAACAGCCCCCAGATAAGGATGCAGCAGCGGCTTGTCGGAGAGGCGCAGGCGGCGGTCCGGCTGGCTGAAAAGCAGTATTACCCCGATTTCACGGTCAGGGGCGAGGTAGACAAGAAGGCCGGGGAGTTCATGGACATGTGGAGTCTTACGACAGCTGTTAACGTGCCCCTTTATTACAAAACAAAGCAAAGGGAAGGGGTAAGAGAGGCTAAAGCTCTCCTTCAAAAGGCCCAGGCGGACCTCGATGCCGCGAAGCTCTCGGTCTCCTCCGATATCGAAAGTTCTTTCTCTCTTTCTCAAATGGCTGAACACCATATGAGATTGTACAAGGAAGGGCTCATCCCAAAAACCTACCAGGATTTCGAGGCGGCCCTTTCCGGTTACGTGGCGGGCAATGTCACCGCGTTTACCGCAATAGACCGGCTGAAAAGGCTGCTCGATTACGAGTTCAAGTATTGGCGGCAGTTTGTTGAAAAACAAAAGGCCATTGCGGGGATCGAGGCCCTGACGGGTAAGACCATTTACATTACAGAGGGGTCGCAAAAGATGGAGGTCCAATAATGGCCTCGAATAATGTGTATATTCCATGCCGTCATTCCCGCATGGCTTTAGCGGGAATCCAAGTTTTTAAAAATGGATGCCCGATTAAGGTCCTCGGGCATGACAAAGAAAAATAATCATACATAAAACCATTATGAGGCCTTAATATTAGAAACGAGAAAATGACCATAA
>JAKAEG010000085.1 GCA_021819985.1 Nitrospirota bacterium
GGGTCAATGCGCGCGGGGGGCACGGCGGCGTTCACCCGCGTCAGGAACATCGCCGCCTCCGGCGCGAGGCTGGTGTTCTCGCGGCCGGGAACGGCAAACCCCGCGATATCCACGCCCGGATACCGGGTTTACAACTGCTGGAATTCGACAGAAACCGGGCCAATTCCAGATGCTGCGGGGCCGGGGGCGCGGCAAGAAAGGTGTTTCAGGAAAACGCCGTTGCCATCTTCAGGCTCATCCTGGATGAGGCCTATGAAAAGAAAGCTGACAGGCTGGTGCTCAGCTGCCCCGCGTGTTATTCGATTTCCGGGGCCGCCGCTGCCGGGTATGACAAACAGGTCAGGGTCACGGATATAATGGAGCTTTTATCGGGGGTGATATGAGCCATTTCTCGATCAGGTGCAGAAAATGCGGTAAGGTCCTTGAAAACGCATATTGCGCATTTTGCGAACATTGCGTAGACGCGCTTCTTGTTACCCAATACAACGAAAAGCAATTGGACATGAACAGGGAAGAGGGCGCCTGGAAATTCGGCTGGCTGCCCGTCCATTCTCCAGGTTTCAGTCAGCCCGCCCCTGCCGTTTACAGATCAGTTGGGTTCGGGCGCAAGCTGGGCATACCCGAGCTGTACATCGCATTTTGCGGGTACTGGCCGGAAAAAGGCGCACACCTTGAGACCTGCACGTTCAAGGAGTTCGAGGCCGCTGTCGTCATCCAGAACGCCATGGAAAACGGCATGCAGGGGCTTGTGGTTGCCTCCGCGGGAAACACGGCCAGGGCGTTTGACCATCTGTCTTTCGTGTCCGGTTTCCCTGCAATTATTATAGTGCCCGCCATGTGCCTGCCCGAGATGTGGTACCTCGTGGAAGATGAAAAAATTAGAAAATCGGGAAACGGAGCGCCTACCCTTGCAGTTTCTGACGGCGATTACTCGGATTCCATAAACATGGCCAAGAGGATAGCCCTTGTGGCCGGCATTCCGTTTGAAGGCGGGGTCAAGAACATCGCAAAAAGAGACGGACTGGGCATAGTGATGATGGAGGCGGTACATACGATCGGCAGGCTTCCGCGCCATTATTTTCAGGCGGTGGGAAGCGGAGCGGGGGCGATAGCGGCATGGGAGATGTCGGAGAGGTTTTTAAATGACGGCCGGTTCGGCGATACCCTGCCAGTGCTCCATCTGGCCCAGAACCTTCCATTTGCCCCAATGACAAAGGCATACTGGAGAGGAAAACGTGAGCTTGCCCCGGAGGACCTGGATATGGCGTTCATAGGCGAGACCACAACGAGAGTGCTTTCAAACCGGTATCCGGCTTACGGCGTTTTAGGCGGAATATTCGACGCGCTTGAGGCCACGGGAGGCCGGATGTACGGCATAACGAACGAGGAAGTCTATGCGGCCATGGAGATGTTCGAGGACACTGAAGGTATAGACCTTGTGCCCGCCGCCGGTGTTGCCGCCGCTGCTTTGATCCAGGCGGTCAGAAACGGAAAAGTTGGCGGGGACGGGCCTGTTCTGCTTAATATAACCGGAGGAGGAGAAAAGCGGCTCAGGAAAGACAGGGCTGTCAAAAGAGTGAGCCCGCTTCTCATTTCCAAAAATATGCCTGAAAGCGAGATAGAAAGGCTGCTTCGCCATGCGGTCCGCTGAAGAAAGACTTGCAGATATAATCGCCAGGAGCGGGGTGGACTTTACCGCCACTTTGCCCTGCGACAGGATCAAAGGACTTTTGGAGATCGTCTCCCAAAGATTTTTCAATGTCCCTTTGACCCGCGAAGAAGAAGGCGTTGGCATTTGCGCCGGGGCCGCGCTCGCGGGAAAAAGGCCCGCCATGTTCATTCAGAATTCCGGCATCGGCAATATGATAAACGCGCTTTTGTCGCTGACCGGTTTTTACCGGCTGCCGCTTGCTATTTTTGTAAGCCACAGGGGCGTCTATAAGGAAAAGATAGCGGCTCAGGCCCCCATGGGACTCAAGCTGCCGGGCCTACTCAAAGGGGCGGGGATAGGGTTTACCCGCATTGATTCCGCCTCGGACCTTTCATTAAAAATTGAGGAGAAGCTTGAGCAGGTCTATTTAAAAAACAGTATACATGTCTTTTTGCTTTCACCGGCCTTGTGGGAAGGTTCGGAACTGAAGATCGAAAGACAGTTGGTCCCGGAACGCAGAAGATCTGTCCTTTCATTGGATGAACAGCCGGCAAAGAAAGTAAAAACACGTACGGGGAAAAAGCTGGACCGTTACGAGATACTTTCCGCTATCTGGCCCTGGCTTGAAAACAGGGCGGTGGTCTGCAACCTGGGATTTCCGGCGAGAGAGCTGTACCAGATAGGGCACAGGGCTTCCCATTTTTATATGCTTGGCAGCATGGGAATGGCCACTCCCATCGGCCTTGGGCTCTCCCTTTCGAGCGATAAGGAGGTTTTGGTAATAGACGGGGATGGAAGCCTTTTGATGAACCCAGGCACGCTTGCGACCGTGGCATGTCTTGCCGGAAAAAGAAAAAGCCTGACCATTCTTGCTGTCGATAACGGGGCTTACGGCTCAACCGGAAACCAGCCCACATTTACGGCAAACTGCATAGACCTGGAGGCGGTTGCAAAGGGGTTCGGGTTAAAAACAGTAAAGGCAGCGGAGAAAAAAGAGATCATCACTTCTCTTCAAGAAAAGGTAAAAGGCCCCAGGTTCATTCATGCCCTGGCCCTGCCCGGAAACCGGGATGTGCCTGTCATCCCGCTTGGCCCCCTGGAGATCAGGAAACAGTTCATGGGATTTTTTCTGGAAAGAGTTTGATTTTTTCTTTATGACGAGATTGCGCCGGGAGCATCTGAAAGGGTCCTCCTTCGCGATGACCGGCCCCTTCCAAACCCCCTCCCGGGAGGGGCTGGTCCCCTTTTAAAGCTGACCTGTTTCCCGGTATTTCTTTATATAGAGTTTCAGCGCCCTGTAGAGGAGCCAGTCTATGGAGAGGTTGTTGTCCACCGAGATCTCATAAAGACTCTCCATGATGTCCCTTTCCAGAAGCGAGCCGTTTTTTTCTTCCAGTCCTTTCATTTCTTCAGCCTGAAGGCCGCCGCTTTTGCCTTTGCCCTTTCCAGGATGAGGAGCGGATTTTTCATGCTCCCTTTTAAGCAGGTCTGTAAGCGAGCCGATGTTTCCTTCCATGGCGGCCTGAAGCACGTCTTTTGGGACCTTCGCCAGAGGCCTATCGGCCTCTTTATCTTTTGCTTCAAGCTTATCGGGGCCGCCTGACGTTATATTCTGATTAACATCGAAAGACACGCCGGACATCCCCATCATTATATCGGTGAGTTTCCGCGCGTATTCACCTTCCGGTAAATTTTCTTTCATGAATTCTTCCGCCCTTCCTTCCGCCATGGCCTGCTGAAGCTTGTCAAATACGAGTCCTTCCGTTTCCGTCTGCTCAGTAAAACCATGCCTGCCTTTTTTCCTTGGCGGCCTTGGCAAGGGCCGTTCCTTTTTAGGCATCTTTATCTGTTACCTCCTGGAAAAAATTAAAAAAATTTTTATCTCTTATGCAATAATAGCACGGGCCGGAGGTATTTTTTCCGGTGCGTTTATCCGCCGTAATGGTCTCCCGCCGGATGCACCTTTTTAATGAACCCGGTCTCGAATATATCCTGCCGGGAAAGGTCTTTTTCTTTCCCTCCTCCGATATACCCCAGTTTCTTTAGGGCGGAGGCAAAATCCATTGTCACTGTCATATAGTTTTCGGTCAATTGAGCGCAGTATTTCGGAGACATATTGATCGCCTCCAGGACGAACTCTTTATCGACCAGGCCTGTGTAGGCTGATATCTTCCGGGCGCACTGGGCAGGGTTTTCTCTCAGCTCAGCGGAGGCCTCCTCATGGACCCTTAAAAAAGTTTCGAGCGCATCCGGACGGGATTCGATGAACTCCTCTGACGCAACAATCCCATAGCTTGGATTTCCGGGCCATATGAGATGAGGTGGGCAGAGCACCTGGCCTTCTGCATATCGCTTTATGGCAACAGCAAGAGCCGGGGTGCCCAAGGCGGCCTGAATTTGGTTTTTGGATACGGCCTCGGTTATCGCATCGGCCCATTTGAAATTTATGACCTCGATGGAACCAACAAGACCATAACGGGAGAGGGCATCCGAGAGGACCACATCATGAATCGATCCCCTGCCGGGCACGCCTATCTTTTTGCTCTTGAACTGTTCCAAAGCCTCCCTGAGACCGGGCACGCCGGGATATGCTTTGAACTCTTTGCCGCCGGATAAAACCGTGCCTTCGATATGCCCGCCGGAAACGCATTTTATTTTTACGCCCCGGTCCATGCCGATTATGGCGGGGGCCAGTCCTATATAGGCGATATCCAGCAGCCCATGTCTAAAGGCGTTCACGATATCTGGGCCGGTGGCAAAAAGGTCCCATTCGAGATCACCCGGCAGGCCCGCGCCTTCTGCCGCCGAAGCTATCAGGAGCATGGCGGTATGATAAAAAGTAGATAAATGGCCCACCCGGATTTTCATTATCCCCGATTTTAGCACCTGGGGACAAAAAAATCTTTGTATTGCAAACAAAATTATTTATTTGACCAAATGCTTATTTTGGATAACATTGTAATAGTGCCCGTTGCTAGTCTCTAGATGGTTCCGGAATTCAAAAAAGCAAAAAAGGTCTTTCTTGATATTTTTTGTGGGCTACCATTCAACAACGAAAGGAGTTTTTTGCCCCATGGAAATTCTGCAAGAGGAATTTTTAGTAACAAAAGAACCGGACTCAAGGGACAAAAAAAACAAAAAAGACAAAAAATTCATAGCCCATCTGGGCCTGGGATACTGGGGAAAGAATATCCTCAGAAACCTTTACGAACTGGGACTGCTTTATGCGGCCTGCGACCCGGACTCACAGACCGTAGAAGAGAGGAAAAAACAGTTCCCGGATGTGCAGTATGCCGCTGGAATAGAGGATATCTTAAAAGACCCGGCGGTCAGGGCGGTTTCCATAGCGGCCCCGGCGGCCTTGCATTACCGTTTGGCAAAAGACTCCCTCCTGTCGGGAAAGGACGTCTATGTGGAAAAACCTTTGGCCCTTACAGTGGCGGAGGGGGAGGAGCTTGTTGAGATCGCGCGGCGCGAGGGAAGGGTGCTCATGGTGGGCCATATTCTTCAGTACCACCCGGCCGTTGTAAAACTCAAGGAATTCATAACGGAAGGCGTCCTGGGCCGGATCGAATACATATATTCAAACCGCCTCAATATAGGGAAGCTGAGGACCGAGGAAAATATATTATGGAGTTTCGCCCCGCACGATATTTCAGTAATACTCATGCTTTTAGGCGAAGAACCGGTGAAGGTCTCCGCGCAGGGCGGCGCTTATTTAAGCGAAGGCGTTTACGACACTACCCTTACATTTCTTGAATTTGCGGGCGGGGTCAAGGGGCATATCTTCGTAAGCTGGCTTCATCCTTTCAAGGAGCAGAAACTGGTGATCGTCGGCTCGAAGGCAATGGCTGTCTTTGACGATATCAGCAAGGAAAAACTCTTTTTATATCCCCATAAGATAGAATGGCGTGACGGGAAGATCCCGGTCGCCCAAAAAGCCGATTACGAAGTGGTGCCGGTCGGCCCCGGAGAGCCGCTGAAACTCGAATTGGCCCACTTTGCCGAATGCGTCCTGGAGCGGAAAACTCCGCTTACCGATGGCTGCGAGGGGCTGAGGGTGCTTAAAGTGCTCGAAGCCGCTGAGAGGTCTATTTCCAGCTCGAAAAACAAGGATTTTGCCGCGGGGAAAAAATCGGAAAAATCTATTTGCTTCTCCCCGGGGCGGACGAAAAACTCCGAATCCCCGGATGTCTTTGTCCATCAAAGCGCATTCGTGGACGTTGGGGTAAAGCTTGGCGCCGGGACCAGGATATGGCATTTTTCGCATATAATGGGCGGCTCTGAAATCGGCGAGGGCTGCGTAATCGGGCAAAACGTGGTGATAGGCCCAGATGCAAGAATTGGAAACAGGTGCAAGATACAAAATAACGTTTCCGTTTACAAAGGGGTAGTCCTCGAAGATGAGGTGTTCTGCGGGCCTTCCTGCGTTTTTACGAATGTCTATACGCCGAGGGCGTTCGTCGAGAGGAAACATGAATTCCTGCCGACTATCGTGAAACGCGGGGCCACAATAGGCGCAAACGCGACGGTTGTCTGCGGAAGCGCTATCGGCAGATATGCGCTTGTCGGGGCGGGGGCCGTCGTTAAAAGCGATGTGCCCGATTATGCCGTGATTGCCGGTGTGCCGGCAAGGCAGATGGGGTGGGCGTGCAAATGCGGCGTGCCCCTTAAAGTCAATGGGCAAAATGCGGTATGCGCCAACTGCGGAAGCGAATACAGGCTCGAAAACGGAAAATTTACAGTTATAAAGGAGAATTTATAAATGAGACAGGCTCCCATGCTGGACCTTCGGCTTGAATACGAATACATGAAAAGTGAGATCGATTCCGCGATAAGGCGGTGCCTTGAGCACCAGAAGTGGATACTTGGGCCGGAAGTCGGTGAGCTGGAAAATAAAATGGCCGGATACTTGGGGGTGAAGCACTGCATCGGGGTCTCATCGGGCACAGAGGCGCTTATTCTCGCTCTAAGGGCACTGGCTATAAGGACCAAAGGCAGGGAATATTTCGACAGGACCGATCTCATAATCACCACTCCTTTTACCTTCACCGCTACGGGAGACGCCATACTGAGGTCCGGGGCCACTCCCGTATTCATCGATATAGACCCGCAGACGTATAACATAGACACCGCAAAGATAAGGCAATATCTGGAAAAAAGCGGCGAGGGTGTTGTGGGCATTATACCGGTCCACCTGTACGGGCAGGCATGCCGGATGGATGAGATTTCGGACATCGCCTCCGAAAGAGGGCTTTTCATAATCGAGGACGTCGCGCAGGCCTTTGGCGGGATGTGGAGGGGCAGGAAACTTGGCGCAATCGGGACCGCCGGGTGCTTCAGTTTTTTCCCTTCCAAAAACCTGGGCGGCTTCGGAGACGGCGGAATGGTCTCGACCGGAGATGATGAGACGGCGGGTATCATACGGATGCTCCTGAAGCATGGGGGGAGGGACAAGTACAACGTAGACCATATAGGATATAACGCGCGGCTGGATACGCTCCAGGCGGCCGTCCTGCTGGCGAAATTCGCGTATATAGACGAGTTCAATTCAAAGCGCAGAAAAATAGCGGAGAAATATAATGAAAACCTTGCGGGGCTGGAGGGGATTTCCCTTCCTTTGGTCAAAAACCCGGATGCGTTTCATGTATATCATCAATACACGGTGAGGGTGGAAGACCGGGAGATGTTCCAGTCAAAGCTCAGGGAAAAAGGGATTTCGACAATGGTGTATTATCCCTACCCGCTTCATAAAATGAAAGTATTTGGCGAAGGACGGAGCCTTTGTGATGGCGGGCTCGAACAGGCTGAAAAAGCGGCGCTTGGTGTCTTAAGCCTTCCGGTCGAGCCTTTGCAGAGTGAGGAGACCACCTCTTATGTCGCCGGTATGGTGAGGGATATCTTTACAAAAGGCCTGACGGGAAAAACGGCAGCTTTCTCCGCCTCGCCTGCGGGCCGCGGTATCTGATTATTTGATTATCGAAAGGTCGTGCTCCACCATCATTTTCACCAGTTCTGGAAATTTGACGGATGGCGACCACCCAAGCTTACTTTTGGCCTTCGAGCTGTCTCCAACCAGCAGGCTCACCTCTGCGGGCCGGAAAAATTCCGGATCCACGGCAACAAGGACCTTGCCCGTTTTTTCGTCGGCTCCGGTTTCCCCGGTCCCCTCGCCCGACCATTTGATGCTGATTTCCACCGCACGGAACGCCGCTTCCACGAATTCCCGTACGGTATGCGTCTGCCCGGTTGATATGACGTAATCGTCCGGTTGGGGCTGCTGGAGCATCAGCCACATTGCGTTTACGTACTCGGGGGCATAGCCCCAGTCCCGCTTTGAATCCATGTTGCCAAGAAGTATCCTGTCCTGCAGGCCAGCTTTTATCCTTGCGATGGAATGGGTTATTTTCCTTGTTACGAACTCAAGTCCCCTTAAAGGCGACTCATGATTAAAAAGTATTCCCGAGCAGGCAAACATCCCATAGCTTTCCCTGTAATTTACGGTCATCCAGTGGGCAAACAGCTTGGCTGCCGCATAGGGGCTCCTGGGATAAAACGGGGTCAGCTCGGTCTGAGGGGTTTCAACCACTTTACCGAACATCTCGCTGGAGGATGCCTGGTAAAATTTTATTTTCGGGTTTACATCCCGTATGGCTTCAAGCACCCTTAATGCCCCGAGTCCCGTCACATCGGCGGTAAAAACGGGCTGCTCAAAGGACATCGCCACAAAACTCTGCGCTCCCAGGTTATATACCTCGTCCGGCTGGATTTTATCCAGGATCCTGTGTATGTTCGTGAACTCAAGCAGATCCAGCGGGGCGTAGGATATCTCTCCATCTATGCCCAATTCCTTAAGCCTGTCCAGATGCATATCGGAAGTCCTGCGGAACGCGCCGTATACTTTGTAGTCCTTCTCCAAAAGCAGCCTGGAAAGATATGCGCCGTCCTGCCCGGTTATGCCGGTTATCAATGCCTTTTTAGACCCCATGGATTAAATGCCCATCCTGTCCTGAAAGATTTGAATCCTAAGATAATAATTAAAAATTGCTGTTTTAGCAATGGACAACAAAGTGGACTCCAGCTTATTATCAGAAATTAAGAATATTTAAACTATTCATTCTGATAGTTTCTCCTGTGGCTCATAAAAAACTTTATGCTTTACTATTATAAAAAGGGAAGTAAAATAAATGGAACGGCATTTGATTATTAGAATACCGCTTAGATGAAAATCATTCCTTCAAAATTGACAGGTTTCGGGGGAGGAATTTTTATTTGCAAAAAATTTCGGCTGGATTGCTTTGCATGATTAAAAAGCAATTCGATTCTAAAATGAGATCTGCAATAGGCATTGCCCTGCTTGCCTGTGTGGATGTGATCATATTGAGTTCAGTCGTGTTTTCTTCCATGGTGATCAGGAAAGACCTTTTGCCGCTTATTTTCCGTTCCATGCCGGATTTTGAATTTTCGCCCTGGAGATATCATTGGATATTTCTCTTCTGGCTGGCGGTGCTTGCGTATAATGGGGCATATACAAAAAGGTTTACCTTCTGGGACGAGGTAAGAGCGCTCTGGAAGACCACTTTCATCATATCGGTCGCTGCCATCACTTTTTTGTTTATTGGAAAAGAGGGGGGGGCGTTTTCAAGGACATTCTTACTTAGCGGCTGCCTGTTATCTCTGTTTTTTTTCCCTATGATGAGACCGGCAATGAAGCGGATAATTTACCGGTTGGGTTTTTTGAAAAGAAAATTGCTCATTCTGGGCTCCGGGGAGGCGGCCCGCATGGCGCTCCGGGCAGTTCGGAGAGAAAAAAACCTTGGTTACAAGGTGGTCGGGTTCGTCGGGGAGACCACGAACAATGGAAGTGGAAACGTATGCAACGGGGGCCTCATATACGGAATGAAAGTCCATGGATTCCTGGACAAAGCGGAAAGGTATATAGAAAGATGCAGTATACATGATGTGATGATAGCCACTCCCGGCATGGACAAGGAAAGGCTCACGGACATAATAAACAGGGTCCAGCGCAAAGCGGAAAACACTCTTTATATGTCCGATATCTCTGCGGTCTCCGTACTCGGGGCGGAACTGAAATATTTCGGCAGTCAGGAAGGCCTGGTAATAGAGTTAAAAAATAATCTTCGCAGGTTGCATAATTATATTTTGAAAAAAATCTTCGACTTTATCGCGGGCTTTATTCTGACTGTGGTCTTCCTGGTCCCGATTCTGGCCATATCCCTGCTCATAAGAGCCACCTCCAAAGGGCCGGCCATTTTCAAACAGCGCAGGATAGGCAGAGGTGGCTGCGCGTTCTGGTGTTATAAATTTCGCACCATGTACGAGGATGCGGATGAGAAATTGGAGGAAATCCTGAAAGCGGATCCGGATGCAAGGCATCAATGGGAAACATACTGGAAATTGAAAGATGATCCGCGCGTGACAAAGGCCGGAAAATTTTTAAGAGAAACGTCTCTTGATGAACTGCCGCAATTGTTTAATGTCCTTTTGGGGCAGATGAGTATAGTGGGTCCCAGGCCCTATCTTGAGAGGGAACGTGAACACCTGCTCCGCTTCGAGGAAACTATTCTATGGGTGCCGCCCGGCATAACGGGTTTATGGCAAACGTCTGGAAGAAACCGTAAGACATTCAGAGAAAGGCTTGCCCTCGATGACTGGTACGTAAGAAACTGGAACTTGTGGCTGGATTTTATCATCCTTTTTAAGACAATATATGTGGTTATAAAAAAAGAAGGCGTCTATTGAGAGAATGGTTTCCGGCAGGGGGGTTGTTTTTTTGAATTTTT
>JAKAEG010000086.1 GCA_021819985.1 Nitrospirota bacterium
AATGCAGCCGCTCAAGAAAGTTTTCGGCAAGTTCCCCCGCCTTATTAAAGAGATATCCTCTTCTATCGGGAAGGACGTGGAACTCAGGATATCGGGTGAGGAGACCGAGGTCGATAAGTCGGTGATCGCGCAGATCGGGGACCCGATGGTTCACATTATCAGAAATTCGATAGACCACGCGATCGAGCCCAGGGAGGTCCGGGTCGCAATGGGGAAACCCGACAAAGGTGTCATTTCGATAAACGCGAGCCAAAAGGGGAACCAGATAATAATAGAAGTGTCGGACGACGGCAAGGGAATTGACGTGGAGAAGGTCAAACGGAAGGCCATAGACAAGGGGCTCATAAGCGAGGAAGACGCGGCGGCCCTGAGCCGCGAGGGCGCTGTCAATCTCATTTTCCTGCCCGGTCTTTCAACCAACGAGGTCGCAACGGAGCTTTCAGGCCGGGGCGTTGGCATGGATGTCGTCAAAAACAACGTATCAAAACTGAACGGGTTCATAGAGATCACGACCAGGGAAGGGGAAGGCACTAACATCAGAATAAGCCTCCCGCTGACGCTGGCGATTATCCATGCCCTGCTGGTTGAGGTGAAAGGCTCGGTTTACGCCATACCGCTTACCCTTGTTGACGAGACGATGAAGGTCTCAAAAAGTGAGATACAGGGGCTGCTGCAAAGAAGGGTGCTCAATATAAGGGGGAAGGTATATCCGTATTTCGATCTTTCCGGGCTTCTTGACGGACAGCCCGCGATGCCGGACAGCCCGGCCTCTCTCCCCGTGCCCGACGCTGGCGGACCAGGCAGATATGTGATCGTCGTGGCTGTGGCCGACAGCAGGTTTTGCATAGGCGTTGACGGTCTTCTGGGTCTTCAGGAGGTCGTGATCAAGTCAATTACCGGGTCCAATAGCGCGGCGCCATGCATACTGGGGGCCACCATATCCGGAGACGGGAAGGTGATTTTGATAATAGACCTTGGATATATATCGCGCAACCTCTTTGAGAAGGAGCGCGCATGAAACGGATAGCGAGCGTGACCGAAGGTTTAGCGAGCGCATATGAGAAAGAAAACTCCTTACATAAGCTTTCTGGCAGGGAAGCTAAAAGCGGAATAAAAATAAAATTGATTAGAAATTCAAAAAACAGGAACTTTTTTTCCACGGAGGTGCCGGTATGCGGCAATATATAGGGTTCAAGCTTGGCTCAATGGAGTACACCATTCCAATCCTTAAGGTGAGGGAGATCATTAATACGCCCGTGATAACGCGTATGCCGCAGGCCCCGGGTTATATTGAGGGGGTAACAAACCTGAGGGGCAGCATTATCGTGATAGTAAGCCTCCGGTCGCTGCTCAACATAAACGGCGCGCAAAACGAAGGGGCGGGCGGCAAAATAATCGTCATATCGAGCGGAAAGATCACTTTCGGCGTGCTTGTTGACGGCATAACCGGCGTGGTCGAGGTGGACGATTCCACGGTAGAGCACCCGGAGAGGTTTTTCTCCGAAAAAATGGAGCAGATCAAAGGCGTGGCAAAAATAAATGACAAGCTGCTCATCCTTTTGGACCCGAAAAAGCTTATCCCGTTCGAGGACGTTTCCCTTTTCGAGGACGACATACTCGATGTTACCGACGCCGGAGACGGCCACGTGGAAGTCACAAAGAGGATGCAGACCATGGCCGGAGAGGTGAAGGTAAAAGAGGTACAGGACGCAAAACAGTTTTTCGGGAAAAAACTGGCCGCTGGCGATGAAGGCGGGATCGTGGGTGAGGTCATGCAATTTCTGGACGCCATCGGCAATCAGCAATACGAGAAGGCCGAAACGGTCATACAGAGCATAATGACAAAAGGCCGTGGCGATCTTTATAACGAAGTAGGCAAGGTCACCAGGAAACTCCATAACTCGATCAAGGGCTTCAAAGACGCCATCGATCCGAAACTGAGAGACATGGCCTCTGTCGATATGCCCCAGGCCGTCGACCGCCTGCAGTTCGTCATCGATAGGACCGAGGAGGCTGCCAACAGGACGATGAACTTTGTAGAGGGCTATATCCTTTCCATGGATGAGCTGTCTTCTCATATCAGGCAGGTAAAGGAGCCGCCTGAGACGGCTGATTATCTGAAGAATTTTAAAAATAAACTGGAGGACGATCTCACTGAGGTTTTGACGACGCAGTCCTTCCAGGACCTTACCGGGCAGGCGCTTAAAAAAGTAATAGACCTGGTTGGGGACGTCGAAAAGGAGCTTGTGGTCCTTGTAAGCAGCTTTGGCGGAATAATTGAGCAGAACTCCTCAAGAGAATTAATTCCGGAGAAGGTCACTCAGGAAGGCGTCGACAACCTGCTTACGGAGCTTGGGTTTTGAAAAAAATAAAAAATTCATATAGGGAAGCAAGGGGTATTATTCCTGATGTATTTTATTTTGAATAGGATAGCGGCAGGATATTGTCTGCGTGTGCAGGCATCCGGGGACAAGGCGGTGCTGAATTGATAAAAGTCCTTGTTGTCGATGATTCCGCTTTCATGCGCAACGTCTTGTCAAAGATGCTTGAGTCGGACCCCGAAATAACGGTCATCGGGACCGCGGCAAACGGGTACGAGGCGGTGGAACAGGCTGCGGCCCTCGGACCGGATATTATTACGATGGACCTGGAAATGCCCGGTATGGATGGCATAGAAGCCCTTAAAAAGATAATGGCTGCAAACCCGGTGCCGGTCATAATGCTCAGTTCACAGACCAGTGAGGGGGCCAAGGTTACCCTGCATGCGCTGGAGCTGGGGGCCGTTGATTTTATCTCGAAAAACCTTTCGGAATCCTCCCTGGATATAATGAAAATAAAAAAGATCGTCGTCGAGAAGGTAAAGCACCTCGGAAGAAAAAAATTCTTCCACAGGCCCGCCAGGGAAATCCCCCAGAGGGAAACGGACACGCTGCGGCTTGAGGACGTCTGCGCGGAACGAATAAACTTCGATATAGTGGCTATCGGCACTTCTACCGGCGGGCCTAAAGCGCTGCAGCAGATAATACCTTCATTGCCGCGGAATTTTCCCGTCCCGGTGCTTGTAAGCCAGCACATGCCGGCCAATTTCACGAAACCGTTCGCTGACAGGCTGAACCAACTCTCGACACTGGAGGTAAAAGAGGCTGAGGATGGGGAGACTGCAAAAAGCGGCGTTGTCTATATAGCTCCCGGCGGCGGGCACATGGTCCTTCATTGCGGAATGCCCAGGCCCTCTATTATGATAAGTTACGCCGGGGACTTCATATACAGGCCTTCAGTGGACGCAATGATGTCCTCCGTGGCCGGTCATTTTCCTGGAAGGGCCGTTGGCGTGATACTTACGGGTATGGGTCATGACGGCCTGGAGGGACTAAAAGACCTGAAGAGGGCCGGGGGAAAGATAATCGCCCAGAACGAAAAGACCTGTGTTATTTATGGTATGCCCAAGGCGGTGGTGGAGGCGGGTATCGCTGACAGCGTATTGCCGATCGATGATATACCCGAAGCCATTGTAAAATATATCTGCGGAGCGCCTGGCGCACGTATTCTCCATCACCAGCTTGACCAACCTAACGGGCGAAAAGTATAATGGACTACTTTAAAAATGGCTAGAATTCTGATCATAGACGACGATCCCGAGATCGCGGAGATACTGGATTTATACGCTGATTTCCTGGGTTATGAGGCCGATACCGCTTCTTCTGGCGAGGAAGCGATCCAGAAGCTTGCCGGAAACGGTTTTTACAACGCCATATTTTGTGATCTTACCTTACAGGGACTAAACGGGTTTAAGATTTTTGACCGGATCAGCGAGTCCGACAAGGAACTGTCCGGAAGGTTTGTGCTGCTTACCGGGGCCACTCTGGACGGAGAAATAGAGCGCCAGGTAACAGCAAGAAAAATAAAGGTCATTCAGAAGCCATTTAATTTCGATGATATCAAGGCCTCTCTTGAATCACTGGAAGGGATGGGGGGCGATTCGAAGGATATTCTGCTCCGGTCGGCAAGTCTGCCCGCCGTTCCCGTGGTCGCAGCCAGGATACTGGAGATGGTGGGCAACGAAAATACATCACTGGAAGACCTCAAAAAAACTATCATGTCGGACAATTCACTGACTTCAAGAATGCTTCAAATGGCCAATTCGGTCTTTTTCAGGCTTCGCCAGAAGGTGGACACCGTCTCTGATGCCATAAACGTGCTCGGGTTCAATACGATAAGGACGATCGCGCTGGCGGTCTCCACGAGAAATATTTACAAAAACTTCGGGCTGATCGAGCAAAAGCTGTGGGAGCACAGCCTGGGTGTTTCTTTGGCGGCGGGGATGCTAATGGATGAACTGCGCCTTCCAAAGTCTGAAAGGGAAGAGGCCGTTATAGCCGGGCTTATGCACGATGTGGGCAAGATCATCATGGACAACGGCCATCCGGATAAATTCCTGAACCTCGTCCAGACGGTGCATGAAGAAAAAATACCATACCACGTAATCGAAAAAGACATCTTCGGGTTCAGCCATGCTCAGCTGGGCTCGATGCTGGCTGAAAAATGGGGCTTCTCCGAGTCCCTGTCGAGCATTATTTTCCATCACCACGGATGGAAGCACCTGGACAAGACCGCCGAGGGCGGCACGGGCAGGCTTTGTCTGGTCATTGCGCTGGCCGACGCTCTTTGCGCGAGAGTTGGGATCGGGTACAAGGAACCGATGCCGGATCTGGATCTTGGCGAGGAAGAGCTTAAAGCGCTGCTGAAGATCGGTAGTGAGCAATACGACGGTTTGATAACTTCCTTCAAAGAGGCGTATCTCCGTGAAAAGGTTTCCTTCTACCTCGCGTAAAAGGAGTGAGGGGAAAATAAAAAGATTGAAATGCCCATAGAACCCGTAAATAATATTCCGCAGACCCTGCCTGTGATCAGGCATGAAGACAATCCTTTGCCCAAAAAGAAAAAGGAAAAAGAGAAGGAAAAGGGGCAGGCGGATAAGAACGAAAAAGGGAAAATAGATATAACCGTTTAATCCAATATGATCTGGAAAAAGAAAAAAATCGTTCAGGACGCACGGGAAATGACCAAAAAATTTCCGGCTGCAAAAAAAAGCCCGGATATGACGGAGCTTAAAGAACTTGAACAAAGGATCGAAGAGAAATTGGCCCTCCTTAAGGCTCTTGAGGCAAAGGCTGACCGGAAAATAGAGGCTTTGGAAAAACTCCTGTATTCATCAATGGCCCTGAAACCCCAGGCCGGCAGGACAGACCGGGGCGAGGAGATACTGGCGCTCGGTGAAAAGGGGCTCGATGCGCTGGAAATCGCCAAAATACTTGGCGTGCCCGCGGGCGAAGTCGAACTTATCCTGAACCTGAATAAAAAAAATTCTCAATAGACGAATTTATTTCTTTCCACCACCTCCCTTGAACATAGTTTTAAATCGGAAAAATCCCTCCTAAAAAACCTCCCTTTGCTAAAGGTAGGGACCCGCTTAAGAACGCCGCTTTTAGTTCCCCTCTCTAGGAAAAGAGGGGCAAGGGGAGATTTTTCGATGCTGTTAAAATATTCATAGCAAAAAGGCACTGCTTACCTCTCTCTTTTCTTTTCGGCTTTTCAAGCCATCTGAATTTCAGGTCCTCCTTGATTTTTTCTCCCCGTTAAATAATTGGCGCACGAAGGCAAATATTGCCAGCAGGGAATTTTTTTCCTCCCTGGATCTTTTGATCCGGCAGAGTTTCGGTTTTTGCTTTTTGTGAACCTGAAATAAAAGACCCGAACGTAAAGTCACTGATTATATTGCCTATTTACATGTCTTTTCATGTATCTCTTTAAAAAGCGGTAGCCGGTTTTAGCGGATGGCATCGATGTTGCATTACGATTGGCATGTACAAAGGAATATACATAGCTCTATCAGGCGCGGTTCTTAAGCAGCTTCAAATGGAAGGGATCTCCGATAACCTGGCAAACGCTAATACGACGGGCTTCAAGAAGGACAGCCTTTCGTTCCGGGACTATCTTATAAACCCCCCGGTCAACACTCTCGAACAGGAGGAGAGAGATATGAGCACACTGTCAAGCCAGCAGACGGATTTTTCCCAGGGCAGTGTTTTCAAGACCTCAAACCCCATGGACCTCTCGATCGAGGGACAGGGCTTCATAGCGCTGGAAGGCAACCGCTATACGAGACGCGGAGATCTGAAAAGAAGCAATGACGGTTTTTTGACGTCATTTAACGGAATAAGGATCCTGGGTAATAATGGCCCCATAAAGCTGCCCGTTGGACCGCTCAGGATCGATTCAAATGGCGGCGTGTATGTAAACGATGAGAAAGTGGACACAATCAAACTGTTGGACCTGTCGAGCCAGAACGGACTGACACGTATGGGCTCCGGGATATTTTATTCCAAGGCGGCGGTGGTCAAATCCGATGCCACCGTGAAGCAGGGTTATCTTGAGGGCAGCAATGTGGACGTTGTCAAAGAGATGGTCAGTATGATCGATTCGATGAGGGAGTACGAAACCTTTCAGAAAGCCATACAGACTTTTGATGAAGCCGCGGGCAAAGTAACGAACGACATGGCGAAGATATAGTTTTTTTGCTTTTTGTTTTTTTGTTTTTTCAAAACCAAGGAGGTCTTGAGGGATGTTAAGGTCATTGATGATTGCCGCTACCGGCATGGAAGCTCAAAAGCTCAATATGGACGTTATATCCAACAACCTGGCAAACGTAAATACGACGGGTTTCAAGAGGAGCAGGGCGGATTTCCAAGACCTTCTTTATGAGGATGTCAGCGCGCCCGGCACTTCCACTTCGGACAAGACACAGGCGCCTACCGGCATTCAGATCGGCCTCGGCGTAAAGCCTGCCGCGGTCCAGAAGATATTCCAGCAGGGAGATTTCGCGCAGACCGGCAATCCCCTGGACCTCGTTATCCAGGGTGACGGACTTTTCCAGGTGGACATGCCCGACGGCTCTGTCGCTTATTCCAGGGCGGGCGCTTTCAAACTTGACAATGACGGGCGCATCGTGAATTCAGACGGATATCCGATTGAGCCGAACATCACCATACCCACAAATACACAACAGATCAATATCGGGGCTGACGGCACGGTCACGGTGGTACAGGCGGGCAGTACGACCCCCGTCAATGTAGGGCAGATACAGCTTGCGAAGTTTACCAATGAGAGCGGACTGCAAGCCCAGGGCAATGGGCTTTTTACCGCCACCGGTTCTTCGGGTGACCCGATCCTGGCCAATCCTTCAGTAGATGGAATGGGTACTATCCAGCAGGGATATCTCGAACAGAGCAACGTAAACATTGTGGAAGAGATGGTGAACATGATAGCCAGCGAACGGGCCTATGAAATAAATTCCAAGGCTGTCCAGGCTTCCGACCAGATGCTCATGGACACCAATAACATGAGGGCTGCTGCGTAAGCGATGAGAAAAAGAATTCGTGCCCTTCTGATGCTTGCCTTGATGCTGCTGTTCATGGCCTCTCCGGCCATGGCTGAAAAAGGCAATATAACGGAGATGCAGGCCGTGCTTAAGGCCTTCATCGAAGGGAAATATCACTGGAGCAACGTGGAGGTCACCAGACTTGAAGCTGGTGCGGTTGTCCTTTCGGGCCCCTTGCCAGAGCAGATAAGCCTTGTGAAAGGCCCTCCCGGCAGGGCGGTCTTCAGTCTCGGTTTTGCTGACGGAAGGACAGAGATGCTAACTGCTTCCATAACTGCCTACGCTCCTGTGGTAAAAAGCAAACGGTCCCTGAAGGCAAACACGTTCATCGGGCCCGATGACATTTCTTCTTCCCAGGTGGAGATATCCCGTCTGCCCGCAGGCGGCTATTTTGATAATCCGTCACGTGTAACAGGAAAAGAGCTGAAATGTTCCATATCGTCCGGCGTGACGATCACAAATGAGATGGTCAGCAGTTTCCCGCTGGCCGTCAGGGGGCACAAGGTAACTATCGTGATAGAGTCCCCCAATTTCAGGATAACAGCAGCAGGTGTTCTCGAGGAGAGCGCGCGCGTGGGTGACAACGTGAGGGTAATGAACACATCTTCAAAGAAAATGCTTTCCGGTCTTTTGGTCGATGAAAATACGGTTAGTATCCAGCAGGCCTACGGTATGCCGGACAACCGGATTACGGGCGGTTATCAGGGCACAAGATGAAGAAAATAAAAAAATCTAAAAAATCTTTTACTTGTTATTTGATAAAGACATTTGCCGTTGCAGCTTTTGCTGTTCCGCTTGCGGCCTGTGCGACCGTCCCCAAACTGCCGCCGGCCCCTCCAAAATACGTTTATAAGGAAAACAGCAGGATTAAGCCGTCCCATTACGCGAACAACTCTTTATGGACCGACCAGGCCAGTCTTTATGAGGACCTTCGGGCCAGGCGGCTCAATGATCTCGTGACCATAAATGTACTTGAGAACATAACGGGCTCCGGGCAGGCCAACACCAAAACTTCCAGGGATTCAAGCCTGAATGCAAGCGTAACCGGCTTTTTCGGCGCGCCCCTCAATGCGGGTTTGTCCAATCTTTTTGGAAACGGGAACACCTTTTCCCCTTCAGTAGCGGGCTCCATGCAGGACAGCTATAAGGGCGCCGGCGAGACTGACAGAGCGGGCACTCTGGTGGGCACTATAACGGCCGAGGTAGTCGAGGTACTGCCAAACGGCAACCTGGTGCTTGAGTCACGGAAAGAGATAACCATAAATAATGAAAAACAGATGCTGATATTCCAGGGCATTGCCCGCCCCACCGATATCGCCTCCGATAACACGATATCGAGCAGCCGCATCGCCGGTGCAAAGGTTTATTTTGTCGGCGACGGCGTGGTGCAGGAAAAACAGGCGCAGGGCTGGCTGGTCAGGCTGCTGGACAGGGTATGGCCTTTTTGATTTGATTTGAGGTCTGATATAAAAATGAAACGTTATGAAAAAATGAAAAAAGTGAAAATGCGGAATCTGATTCGTCCTTCTTTTGTTTTTTTTATCGCCGCGATTCTTTTGTTTTCGTTTACCTTTACTGCCGCCGCTGGCGCCGAGCGTATTGAGGACATAGCGAGCTTTCAGGGAATGACGGAAAACCAAGTCATCGGATACGGTCTTGCCGTCGGACTTGCGGGGACGGGCGATACCGGCAACGCTACGATGGCAGCCATCTCCCATATGCTTGAAAGAATGGGGCTTACTGTCGCGCCCACCGATATAAGGGCCAAGGACACAGCTGCCGTGATCGTTACGGCAACTCTGCCCGCGTTTCCCAAAGCGGGCATGAAGATGGACGTCAACGTCTCCGCTCTCGCTGACGCAAAAAATATCCAGGGCGGCACTCTGCTTCTTACCCCGCTTTACGGACCGGACGGCAAGGTTTACGCAATGGCGCAGGGGCCTGTTTCAATAGGCGGTTTTGTAGGAGGTGGGGGAGGGACAAGCATCCAGAAGAACCATCCCACAGCGGGAAGGATCCCCGATGGCGCGATAATCGAAAAAAGTCTCCCTTTCACCCTTGGTGACGGGAAAACCATTAAAATTTTCTTGCATGATCCGGATTTTAGCACCGCCTCCGCAATGGCCAGGCGGATAAACACCTCGTTCGGAGCGGGCTGCGCGCTGGCTCCGGACCCCTCCACGGTCTCCATAGATATACCGGAGGCATACGCGAACAATGTGGTCGATTTCGTAAGCTTGGTCGGGCAGATGGATGTCCCTGTGGATGAGCCCGCGAAAGTGGTGATAAATGAAAGGACTGGGACGGTCATAATCGGGGAGAATGTCAGGATAGCTCCTGTGGCTATCGCCAACGGAAACCTCACCGTCGAGATAAAGACAACTTATAATGTCTCGCAGCCAGCTCCTTTTGCACCCTCCGGTTCCCAAACCGTAGTGGTCCCCAATACGAACGTGAACGTGCGTGAGCAGAAAGCCAGCCTCATGGAGGCCTCTGGCTCAACTCTTGGCGAAGTGGTGAGCGCCCTCAATGCGCTCGGGGTCACCCCGCGAGACCTTATCTCTATCATGCAGGCGCTGAAGGCCGCTGGAGCCCTCAGGGCACAGCTGGAAATTCTTTAAAAAATGTTTATTGATGACGCGATAAGCCCCCAAAGCCTCAATAAGTACATGGGCCGGAAAGGCCCGGAGGCCATAAAAGCCGTTGCCGAGAACATGGAAACGCTCTTTACTTACGAACTGGTTAAAGAAATGAGGGCCACAACCCTTGACGACAATAAGGATTTCGGGCAGCAGACTTATACGAGCATGTTCGATATGCAACTGGCCCAGATGATGGCGCAAAAGGAAACCGGACTGAGAGATATGATCGTTAAACAGCTCGATAGATTAAGCGGCCAAACAGAAAACAGTAAAGTAACACATGAACAATCTACATCCAATTCATTGAATTCAGATGGAAAAACAGCTTCAATCACAAACACCTCTGGTGGGCCG
>JAKAEG010000087.1 GCA_021819985.1 Nitrospirota bacterium
TTGCATGCTGCTGTAAGAGTCCCGGTGATAGACCACGAGCCGTCCGGATTGATGATCGCCGTATAGGACCCGCTGGAGTCAGTCTCGGTCCAGGTGCCGGCCACACCGCTGACTGCCCCGGATGCCGTCCAGTTCGTGCTATTGGAGCCGTTGGTCCATGTCATCGTAGTGCCCGAAAGACCCACTGTCCATGTTTTGGTTACGCCCAGTTGCGGCCCGTTGCAGGGGAAATTAGAGGTCGTAGCGTTGATTGTCAGGGTGCCGCCAGAGGTGAAAGTGGATGACCCGTTGGATGTCCCGCTTGCGTAATAAGTGCCCGCACCCGTCCCCGTCGTGCTCCCGCTGCTTACATCGCAGGAGTTTGAGCCGTATGACACGACAGTCGCCACAACGGCCCACGTGTTGTTCGAATTGACAGTGGCCGTAAAGACATTACCGGTCGAAGGATCGGTCATGGTCCAGGTCCCGGCTAAGCCAGTGCCTGAGCCCGCGCGCGTCCAGTTCAGGGTATCGCTTTTGGCGGCATCCTTCCAGGTCATTGTCGTGGCCGTGGGATACGTAACCGCAAACGATTGGGATTGGCCTGCCGTCGGCCCTGTGCAGTTTATAAAACTGGAACTCAAAGGATAGATTGACAGGGTCGTGCCGTCGTAAGTATAAGTCCCGCTTGCGCCTTCCACGCTTGTTGCCGTGCTCCCGCTTGATGAACTCCCGCTTGACGAGCTTTCGGTGCAAGACGTTGCGGTGCCGGAAACGGAGAATGTGCCATTAGAGAACGTCGCCGTGTACTTGGCGCCGGTGGACAGATCGGTATAGGTCCATGTCCCCGTCATGCCGTTGACCGCGCCGGATGCCGTCCATACCATGACATTGGTGCTGTCGTTGGTCTTGGTCCATTTCATCGAAGTGGAGGACATCGGATTCGTAACCGTCCATGATTCGGTTTTGCCTTCTTCCGGTCCGTTACAGGGAAAAGTGGAGACTGTAGTGTTGATCGTCAGGGTGCCTGAGGTAAAAGTATACGTTCCGCTTGCCGTATAGTTTGCGGCAGACAGGGTCGTAGTGGACGACTGCCCGGTGGAAGCGATAGTTGTCTGGGTCACGGTGCCGTCGGTTGTGGACGGAGTGACTATGACGGTCGAGCCGTTATAGAGCCCGACGGAGACGCCCGTTGCGGTCGGGGTGTAACCTTTTATATTGTCCAGCGCCGCGTCGTAGGTCCCGGAGCCCGGCGTGAGCGTTCCTGCTATCGGGTCAAAACTGGACACTGTGATGCCCGCTTTCGCCAGCACGCTCTGCACTATGGTCTTCACGGTGGCCGCTATCGTTGCCACATCCGCCGGAGTGGGCGGGACGTTAGTTCCGCTTATTGTGCCCTTCGTCAGGTTTTTGAAAGCCGTATCCGCGTCCGTGCCCTGCACCTGGTAGTACGTGCGGATGATCATGTCCGTAAGCGGTGTTATGTTGATGGTTTGCGTCGCGCTGGTGCCGGCGCTCACGCTGTAGAGGGTGGTGCCGTTAGTTACACCGGTATTGGATTTGATCTGCAGCAAAAGCGGCGGCGTAAGCGAGCCCGTCCCGGATATGGAAAAAGAGCCGTCACTGCCGGTAGGCTTGGATGCGGTGAGGGTGTTGCCCTTGCTGTCAACCACCGTGACCGTAACGCCCACTATGGGCGAGCCCGTCGCGGCCACGCCGCTTATGGTCCCGCCTGACGTATTATTTGAAGGAGTGGAACCGCCGCCCCCTCCTCCGCAGGCCGTAAGGCACAGTGCCGCAAACATCATCAGCCCAAAAAACAAAACCTTCATTCTTTTAATTACCTTCATTGATACCCCCAAAAAATTTAATGCGTTTATACTGGTTTTCCCTTTGCGCGCAAAATTGTAATCCCTTTGCACATAAAAAAACAACCTTGAACTTTGTATATTATGAAACCATTCCCATTTGGACCCTCCGGGGCTGCCTTTCAACTTTTAATAATACGATCTGCCGTCCAATCTCTTTATCGTTAATCCCCGGAGAAATCTTTAATGCCGCTAATTCCCGTGGTCCGCTCCCCTGCCTGTAGAAAGCTCGAAATAAAGTTAATGTAGGTCGGGTTAGCGGAGCGTAACCCGACGATTCTTTGAAAGATTCTTTGAAAGTGTTGGGTTGGTGAAGCGCAACCCAACCTACATTAATTCTACGGTTTGCAGATTAAGAGCAGGCTAAAAACAGAACCAGATGGAAAAAATCGTAAGTTCAAATAAAAAGAGGGCCGGAAATTCCGGCCCTCTGGTTTTTTTATCTTTTGGTTGGGCTGTCTTAGCAGGGGCCTTCGGACTCTTTTAAAAGCCTCTCCCAGGTCTTGTCTATCTGGGCCTGTATCTTCTCCAGCACCCCTTCGTTTTCCGGGGAATAAAGGTGCTTGAACCTCCCTTGGGGTTTGAAGAACAGGTCCACGGGCTTTTTCTCCTCAGGCGTTACGGTGACCTTGAGCTTCCCGTCCTCTATTTCGTACAGGGGCCAGTAGCAGGTCTCCACCGCGAGCCTTGAAAGCTCTATCGAATTGTCGGTGGCCGTCCTCCAGCCGCGGTTGCACGGGGCGATTATGTTCAGGAACTTGGCCCCTTTTATGGAGTGGGCCTTTTTCACCTTGTTCATGAGGTCCAGCCAGTGGGAGGGGCTTGCCTGGGCCGCATATATGCCGTGGTCGGCCATTATACGGGTCAGGTCCTTCCTTTGCTGGAGCTTGCCGGCAGGGTTTGCCGAGCCTGCGGGCGACGTTGTAGTGTCGGCCCCAAGCGGGGTGGCGCTCGACCGCTGTATGCCCGTATTCATGTAGGCCCCGTTATCGTAGCAGACGTATAGCATATCGTGGCCGCGCTCCATGGCCCCAGAGAGGCTCTGAAGGCCTATGTCATAGGTGCCGCCGTCTCCGCCAAACGCGATGAATTTCACGTTTTCAGGCATTTTTCCTTTTTTCAGCAGGGCCCTGTACATCGTCTCAACCCCGGCGAGCGTGGCTGCCGCGTTCTCAAAAGCGGTGTGTATCCACGGTGTTTTCCAGGCGGTAAACTCCTGTATGCAGGTGGAGACTTCCAGGCAGCCGGTGGCATTGGAGAGGACAACCGGGTATTCCGTCGCCATGAGCACCATCTTGACAACAGTCGGCGCGCCGCAGCCCGCGCACATCCTGTGGCCGTGCTCTAGGCGTCCTTCCTGTTTCGATTTCTCCCTGAGCTTAACCTGGGCGGACCATTTCAAAAGCTCCCTGGTTTCCATTTTTATTCCCTCACTCCTATGTATTCTTTTACGGCAGTCACCGGAGCGCCCCCGGCTATCTCGTTCAGTTCCAGAAGGACCTGCCTCGCATCGCTGGGCATATAGTCCCTTCCGCCCAGACCGTATATCTTGTTTATGAGTTTCGGCCTTTTCCCGTTGCCGTCAGCCTGATACATTGCCGAGCTTATCTCCATGAACATGGGGCCGTAGCCGCCGAATGAGTCTGCCCTGTCCATCACGCACACGGCTTTCAGGTGCTTGAGCGCCTTCCCTATCTCCTCGTACGGGAAAGGCCTGAAAAGCCTGGGCTTAAGCAGCCCGGCCTTTATCCCTTTGTCTCTCAGCTCATCGACTACGTCTTTCGAGGTGCCCGCCGCGGAGTTAAGTATCACAAGCGCTATATCGGCGTCATCGAGACGGTAGGACTCGAAAAGCCCGTATTTCCTTCCGGAAAGTTTTTCGAACTCGTCCGAGACCTGAAGGACAACATTCTTGACCCGTCCCATTATCTCGTGCTGGAGCCTTTTATACTCATGATACAGGTCGGTGAGTATGAGAGGGCCAAAGCTCTTCGGGTGTTCCATATCCAGAAGAGGATTTACTGTCTGATATGGGCCTATGAAGTTTTTGACCTCCTCGTCCCCGAGGTATTCCATTCTGGCTATCGAGTGGCTGACGATGAACCCGTCCATGCAAACCATAACGGGAAGCCTTATATCAGCGTGCTCCGCGACTCTGAACGCCATTATCGTGTTGTCATAGGCCTCCTGGGCGCTCTCGCTCCAGAGCTGTACCCAGCCTGTGTCCCTTGCGCCCATGCCGTCCGAGTGGTCCCCGTGAATATTAAGCGGGGCCGAAAGCGCCCTGTTGACAAGCGGCATAACTATAGGCAGGTTCATGCCGGAGGCGATATGGAGCATCTCCCACATAAGGGCAAGCCCCTGTGACGATGTGGCTGTTACGACCCTGCCGCCCGCAGCCGAGGCGCCTATTGCGGCCGACATGGCGGAGTGCTCGCTTTCCGCGTTCAGAAGCTCCGTCTGAACAACGCCGTTTGCCACAAAAGACGAAAACCTCTGGACGATGTCCGTCTGGGGGGTTATGGGATAGAGGGAACAGACATCAGGGTCCGCCTGCCTCAAGGCGTTTGCTACGGCTTCGTTTCCGGTGACCGCGACTACCTTGCCCATTCCTATTTTCCCTCCGGTTTCATGATTATTGCTTTTTTGCCCTGTTTGCCGGGACATTCCTTCGCGCATACACCGCAGCCCTTGCAATAATCGTAATCAAAGCCAGTCATCTTGCCATCGGCCACCTTCACTGCCATGTCCGGGCAATATAACCAGCACATTAAACACTGTATGCAGTTTTCCTGCAGCCATTCCGGCCTGAATGTCCTCCAGGAGCCGGTCTTGAATTTTGCCGAGCTTCCCGCCTCGAGCACAACAGCGCCGGGGACCAGTTCCGTCCATTTCTTCATCCTTCCCTGACCTCCTTGTATCCCCGTTCAACGGCCTTAAGATTGCCGTTTATTATCTTTTCAGCAAATTTCTTCCCGAAGCTCTTCCTTACCTCTTCAATAAGGTGAGGAAGCGTCACGAGTTCCGTAATTTTAACGACCGCGCCCAGCATGGGGGAGTTGGGAAGCGGCCTGCCTATTTCCGTCATGGCTATACTGGTGGCATCCACCGTAAACACCTTCTGAGTGTCTTTCGCCTTAAGCAGCTTTCTGATCTCAGCCGGTTCCTTCGTGGTGTTGACGACAAAAAGCGCGTCATCCAAGGCGCCGTCGGTAACATCCATGGCGTCTATGATGGTGGCATCGACGATGCTCACTATTTTGGGGTTTATGACGGGACAGTAAAGCCTCAGCTCCTTATCGCTTACACGGTTATACGCCCTTAGCGGAGCGCCCGCCCTCTCCGGCCCGTACTCAGGAAAGGCCTGCACATATCTGCCGCCGCTAAGACAGGCGTCAGCCAGCACCTTGGCAGCGGTTACAGTGCCCTGGCCCCCTCTTCCATGCCATCTAATCTCGATCATATCGGGCATTTCGCAGTTTCCTCCCCTTGAAGTAAAAAATTAAATTCAATCCAATTTAAATTAACAATCTTCCTATATTAATTAAAATATCCCTGTTTTTTCAAATTTTTGGTATTTTTCGATTTTTTTCCACCCAGAATTTTAATATTGCCATAAAAAGAGACATTTTTCAAAAGCAAGTGAACGGGGCTGGAAAGATGTTACAATTTCAGATTCTCCTTAACCTATGAATTTCACCATAATAAAAAAAGACGGCGCTGTACGGGCCGGGACCATCGAGACGGAAAACGGGTCCATCCATACGCCCGCGTTCATGCCCGTGGGCACGAACGCCACGGTCAAGGCCCTTGGGCCGGATGAGCTTAAGCAGGCCGGGGCGGAAATAATATTATCCAACACCTATCACCTTTATTTAAGACCGGGGCATGAGCTTATAAGAAACCTTGGCGGTCTGCACAGGTTCATGGGCTGGAACAGGCCGGTACTTACGGACAGCGGCGGGTTCCAGGTCTACAGCCTGGCGCGGCTTAGAAAATTGTCCGACGAGGGAGTGGAGTTCCAAAGCCATATAGACGGCTCCACTCATTTCATGACACCGGAGCTGGCCATCGATATTCAGGCCGCCCTGGGCTCGGACATCTTCATGGCCTTTGACGAGTGCCCGCCCTGGCCCGCGACCCGCGAAGAGGTCCAAAGAGCTGTAAAAAGAACGGCCCTCTGGGCGCTCAGGTGCAAGGAAAAAAAGAAGTGCATGCCGCTTGCGGAAAAAAGCGCCCTTTTTGGCATCGTCCAAGGGGGCTCTTACGAAGACCTCCGCAGGGAGAGCCTTGAAGGGCTGCTCGAAATGGACTTTGAAGGATATGCCGTTGGCGGAGTAAGCGTGGGAGAGCCCAAAGAGGAGATGTGGAAGACAATGGACCTCATGGGCCCGCTTTTGCCCGCGAGCAAACCCCGGTACCTCATGGGAATAGGGGACCTTAAAGACTGCATGCAGGCGGTGCAGGCGGGCTTTGACATGTTCGATTGCGTTATGCCCACAAGAAACGCCAGAAACGGCACGATTTTTACGTCGGGGGGAAGGATCAGCATAAAGAGGACAGAGTTCAAGGAAGATCCCTCCCCGCTTGATGCAAACTGTGAATGCTATACGTGCAGGAATTTCTCCAGGGGATATCTGCGACACCTTTTTTTAAGCAGGGAGATACTTTCCATGCGCCTGAATACCATCCATAACATCCATTTCTACCTGGAGTTCTTCAGGCAAATGCGGACAGCCATAATGGAGGGCAGGTTTCCGGAGTTCAGAAACAGATGGGAAAGAGTGGAATGGTGAGGCGCTACGGCTGCCCCCCAAGAACACTCCTTTCATACTGCGCGCGTAACGCCTCCCTGCTTGCGCCCGTGTCTATGAAGTCCCATGGCAATATCTCATCCGCGCCTTTTTGCCTGAATATATAAAAATCCTCTGAAAGCCCCGCGTTCTTTAGCGCCGTTTTATAATCGGTCTTCTCGCGCGCCATTGCCAGAAGGACGGAGGAAAGCCTTCTGTCTCCCATTGCGAACACCCCCTGCATGGAGGCGTACTTGGGGACGTCATGAAAAACGGACACTCCCTTTATCGCGTTCAGCGCCTTTTTTATCTTTCCAAGCCTCTTTTTTACCACATCCGGGTCCTCCATCGGGTGCCACTGAAAACAGGTAAACGGTTTTGGCACGAAGGTGCTTACGGTCAGGGTGATTTTGCCGCGCGGCGATGCGCTTCTTATCTTTCCCACCAGGTTTATCAGCGCCTCTATATCCTCGTCCTGTTCCGTGGGCAGGCCGGCGATAAAATAGACACGCAGGTTCATGCCATACGCCAGAATGGCGTTTGAGGTCTCAAGTATTTCCTCTTCAGTGATCTTTTTGTTTATGAGCCCGCGAAGCCGCGGCGTTCCGGCCTCGGCGGCTATCGAGAGACTTTTATGCGCCCTCAGGTAAGGCAGGAGCCTCATGCTCTTTTCACCCGCCCTTAAAGACGTGATCGAGAAGTCCACGCCCTCTATTTGAAGCAGTTCGGCAAGCCCCGGATAATCTGAAACGGATGGCCCTATGAGCCCCACCCTCTGGCCTGCTGAAAGCGCCTCGCTTATCTCTTTTTTCACATCTTCGAGCTGTCTTTGCCTTGGCGGATTGTAGACCTGTCCGGCAAGGCAGAAAGAACAGCTCCACGGGCATCCACGCATAAGCTCAATGAGCCGCATGTTCGAGAATTCGGTATCGGGCGTCGTTATGGTATGCCTCATCCCGAACTCTCCGGATATCTGCTTTTTTATAGAAACGGGCGCTTGAGGAGATTCTTTTATTGAGCTTCTTTCCATTATGGAGCCGTCCCGCCGGTACGAAACACCATAAAAAGAAGGCACATAGATACCGGGCACGGAGGCTATCTTTTCCAGAAAAGCATTTTCTGTTTCTGCCCGGCCGCCGGACACTGAAAAATTTCTTACCGAATCCAGAAATTGAGGCAGAAGGGCCTCCGCCTCTCCAATAAAAACAACATCGAAGAAATCCGCCAAAGGCTCAGGATTTGAAAAAGCGGTAACTCCCCCCAGCAAAAGGAGAGGCTCTCGCGGCCCCCGGTTGCCAGACAGGGGGGGAATATTTGCAAGCTCCAGTATCCGGGGAATATGCGGGTAATCGTTTTCAAACGATACGGAAAAGGCCACCATATCGAATCTTTTAAGCGGCCTTTTGGACTCAAGGCTGAAAAGCTCTTCCCCGCCTTTTATAAAATCTTCCAGGTCTTCCGGGTCCGGCAGGAACGCGCGCTCGCACAGCACATCCGCCATTCCGTTTAAATATCCGTAGACTCCCTGGAAACCGAGGTTGGACATCCCGACATGATATGTGTTCGGGTAAACGAGACAGATATTGAGCTTGCCGCCTGGCTCTTTGAAAACCGTGCCCTTTTCCTTTGAAAGGAGGGCGTCCGCTTTCCTCAACAGTTTCTGTTTTTTCCCGCCCATTATTTATTACCTAAAGCATGGCCAGCAGGCAGAGCATCGCGGCGCACCAGGTGATGTCCAGCGGAAGGATTATACCGACCGAGGAGTCAAAAAGAATGCCCGCCTTGGCGGGAAACTCCTCATCCTCAAGCCATAATAGAATGTATATGGGAAGGCCTGGAGCGGGCATGAGCTTTACGCACGCGTCCGCATAATCGCACCTTTCGCCTCCAAGCGCCGCGCCTTTTTTGAAAAAGCCCTCCTTGTCCGTTCCGTACCGCCTGGAAATAGCCTCCAGGGGAAGCGTATGAGAGCCGCGAAAAAAGGCCGCGCCGCCGTTTAAGTCTTCGGGCTTAAGGAGCCTTCCGGTAGACGGAACTCCTTTGGCGTAAACAAGCCACCAGAGAGACAGGTGGTCGAAGAAATACGCGAACTTCGTGACGATCGCCTCGCCCTGCGGGGAAGCTGCTTTGATATTTTCGGTTTCGGGCCGGATGAGGAAATCCGTCCCAAGGGATCTGAAGATGAACGCGCCGGCCTCATAGGGGATGCCCGCGGCCTTCGATACTTCCCCGCTTGAAGTCTCCCTGATCTTTTCCCATGCCGTCTTCAGGCCCGTATGGCTCATTGTTTTTTATTTTAAAGAAAAGGGAATAAAATGGGTAGCGAGCGTAACCCGAAGGGAAAGCGAGCGAACATAAAATATCCAAAACCCTTACATTCGATCCCCGGAGGGGATAAAAAAAGCCCCCGGCGGTAACGGCCGGGGGCTTTCGTAGTTGTCTTTTTCAGACCTTAACGACGTTTTTTGACAGTTAGGCCTTGGTGACGTTGACAGCCCTGGGGCCCTTGGGACCCATCTCGATGTCAAAATTGACCTGGTCCCCTTCGCCAAGGGTCTTGAAACCTTCACCCGATATGGCTGAGAAGTGGACGAATACGTCCTTGCCGTCATCCGTGGTGATGAACCCAAAACCTTTAGCCTCGTTGAACCATTTTACTGAACCACTGGACATCTGTACTTCCTCCTAAGAAAAAAATAATATTTCGGGACCTGAAAACAAAAGCTCCGATGCAGAAACTATGACATACCCTTTTTCAAATGTCAAACGGAATTTCGGGTATTTTTACCCCCTCCGCCGCCCCCGGGACAGGCTCCGCGCGCCGGATAAAATCCCCTTTTGAATAGATATGAAACGGATTAAGGACTCACTATATTAGGAGGGTGGGGCCCCTTCGGGGGAAAAGGGGCCCCAACTACGGTGGGAAAGCTTTTTATGACCGGTTAGGAAGCGTAAATCTCTCTTTTCTTAAAAAAGTCGGTATATCGAAGGGGTCCTCGTATTTCATTTCCCCTGCCGCCTTCTCTTCCTGCTGCCCGGCCTCAGGCGCTATGTTGAGGGATTTGGCCAGGATCCTTTGCGCGCCCTTGAGGCTGGAAGGCATGTCCTTTAAAGGCGTGTCGGCCGCCGGCGCCCATTTTTTTACGGGTATCTCCATCTTCTGCTTCTTTGGCGCGAAGCTCGTGGCTATCACCGTGACGCGGCACTCGGCCTCGATCTCCTGGTCTATTACCGCACCGAATATTATGTTTGCCTCGGGATGCGCGGAATCATAGACCATGCTTGCGGCCTCTTCGACGTCCTTAAGCGAAAGCCCGGGACCGCCGGTGATGTTCACGAGTATCCCTCTTGCCCCCTCTATCGAGGAGTTCTCAAGCAGCGGATTTGTGATGGCTTTCTTTGTTGCCTCTTTCGCGCTCGAATCCACTCCCATGCCCATCACCGAATGGCCCGCATCCTGCATTATCGTCCTTACGTCGGCGAAATCGAGGTTGATAAGCCCCGGCACCACGATAAGATCGGATATCCCCTGTACGGCCTGCCTGAGCACGTCGTTTGCGCGCGCGAAGGACTCAAGAAGGCTCGTCCCCTTGTCGACGACATAGCTTATCCTGTCGTTAGGTATCACAATCAGCGTATCCACGCTTTTTTCCAGCTCTTTTATGCCCGCCTCGGCGTTGTGCCTTCTTGCCGTACCTTCATAGAAGAAAGGTTTGGTCACGACCGCTACGGTAAGGGCCCCGGATTCCTTTGCGGCCTGCGCGATCAC
>JAKAEG010000088.1 GCA_021819985.1 Nitrospirota bacterium
TTCGAAAGATATTAATCAGGTCAAATCATTTGAAAAAATGCGAGTACCGCCTAAGCGCGGAATAAGACACGTCAAAACCGAAGGGGGAACCATGTTTCTGGACAATGTGAAAATAGGGAAGAAGCTTTTCATGCTGACGGGTTTCATGTCCGCGTTATTGATTTTCTCGGGTATATTTTTGCTGCATGAGATTTCCTCCAGAAACGCGAGGATGATCGATAACTTGGAAACGGCCAAGTCTTTCACGAAGGCCGTGCGCGACGCTGACAGCACAGAGCTGCATTTCAAAAAGCAGGTCCAGGGATGGAAGGACACTTTGCTCAGGGGCTACAAACCCGAAAAATTCGCGAAGGCCCACCAGAATTTCCTGAGCGAAGACGCCAAAGTCCAGAATTCCGCCGATGAACTGAAGGCCGCAATGGCAAAATTGGACATTGACACGAGTAAGGTGGACGATTTCCTTAAAACGCACCAGCGGCTTGATTCCAGGTACAGCGACGCCCTCAGCCATTACGGCTCCGGCGATGCGAAGAGCGTTCACGCCGTGGACGACATGGTGAACGGCATGGACCGTCCGCCAACTGACGATATCGACTCCGTCGCCGCGTCAGTGCAGAAGCAGGAGGAAGATACGTTAAAGGAGATGCTTAAAAATGACGCAAGCCGGTTCTCGGCGGTCCTGTTCAGCTCTATTTTGATTATCGTGCTGGGTGTCGTGCTGGGCAGCGTAATTGCGTTCATGTTTATCCGTGGCATAACCGGGCCGCTCAATGAGGCACTCGCGGTGTCCAACAGCCTGTCTCAAGGAGACCTGGAAGTGGACATAGACGTAAAGGGCGAAGACGAAACAGGCCAACTGCTTTTTGCAATGAGGCAAATGGCGGAAAAGCTCAAGTCAACGATATCCGAGGTAAAATCCGCGTCGGAGAACGTGTCGGCCGGAAGCCAGCAGCTTGCAAGCGGAGCTCAGCAGCTTTCACAGGGCTCCACGGAGCAGGCGGCTGCCGCCGAGGAAGCATCTTCCTCGATGGATGAGATGACCTCCACTATAATGCAGAACGCCGAAAACGCCCAGCAGACCGGAAGCATTGCGACAAAAGCGGCAGCCGATGCCAGGGAGTCTGGAGAGGCCGTATCCGGGACGGTAAAAGCGATGAAGGAGATATCGGAGAAGATATCGATCATTGAGGAAATAGCCAGGCAGACGAACCTGCTTGCTCTGAACGCGGCCATCGAGGCGGCGAGGGCTGGAGAGCACGGAAAGGGCTTTGCGGTAGTTGCCTCCGAGGTGAGGAAGCTTGCCGAAAGGAGCCAGACGGCCGCGGCAGAGATAAGCGGCCTTTCCAAGGGAAGCGTTGAGGTGGCCGAAAAAGCGGGCCGGATGCTTGCCAGGCTTGTCCCAGATATTCAGAAGACGGCGGAGCTTGTGCTTGAGATAAGCGCGGCCAGCAAGGAGCAGAACGTGGGGGCGCAGCAGGTAAACCAGGCCATCCAGCAGCTCGATCAGGTGATACAGCAAAATGCCGGGGCTTCGGAGGAGATGGCGTCCACGGCAGAGGAACTTTCATCTCAGGCGGAGCACCTTCAGGCGGCCATGGCCTTCTTCAGGGTGGGCGATGACCACGGGGCTGTCTCAAAAAAAACAGGTACATATAAAAAAGCCAGGGTGGCCCATATTGCAAAAAATGCTGCAGGCCCGTCTCTATCTTCGAAAATGAATGAAACTCTATCTCATAAAGAAAACGGGCATTCGGCAACTGCTCTATTAAAATCTTCCGGTGTGGCGCTTGACCTGGGCAATGGAAATGGCGGCGAGGCCGATGACGGCGAATTCGAGCGGTATTAAGGAGGCAATTAAAATGAGTGTTGCGGGCATAGTGCATACTTCGCAGTATCTGACGTTCAGGCTGGACGAGGAGATCTTCGCGCTCGATATTTCCCAGGTCCGCGAAGTCCTCGATTACACAACGATCACCAGGGTGCCGCGCACCCCTGATTTCATGTGCGGGGTCATAAACCTGAGGGGAAGCGTTGTGCCTGTCGTGGACATGCGGCTGAAATTCGGCATGCCGAAGACGGAACAGACCATTAACACCTGCATTATCATAGTGGAGATAAAGACCGGGGAAGAGGACGTCCTTATAGGCGCGCTGGCCGATTCGGTGCAGGAAGTCCTCGAGCTTGAACCGGAAAGCATAGAGCCCGCACCCAGGATAGGCACCGGGCTTAAGGTGGATTTCATAAAAGGCATGGGGAAGGGAACTAGTCCCTCCGGCACTGGCTCCCGGGACGAAAAATTCCTCATCATCCTTGACGTAGACAGGGTCTTTTCGGAGGAAGAGCTTTCCAGCATGGGGAAAAACGATGCCGGTCCCAGGCCCTCCGGCACTGGTGCCCTTGCCGGGGAATTGGACAGGTCTGAAGGCAGGGCAGAGGCCGGCGGAGCATCCGCAGGGAAATAGAAAATAAAATGGGGATTGCAAGGAACGAGGGCATAATACTGCCCTCGCTTTCGGCCATGGATTTTGAAAAATTGAGCGGGTACATTAATGCCCATACGGGGATAAAGATGACCGGCGGGAAAAAATCCCTGTTCGAGTCCCGTCTGCAAAAGCGGCTGAGGCATCTCGGGCTGAAGGATTTCGGAGAATATTGCGATTTCCTGTTCAGCGGGGAAGGCTCTGAGGCCGAGCTTCATCACATGATTGACGCCGTTACGACACATAAGACCGATTTTTTCCGGGAGCCTGATCATTTTGATTTCCTTTCCGGTTTCGTACTGCCTGAACTGATGAAAAATGGGAAAGACAGGTTCCTGGTATGGAGCGCGGCCTGTTCCACGGGAGAGGAGCCTTATACCATAGCAATGGTCCTTTCCGAATTCGGCGAAAAATTTTCTCCAGGCTGCCTTAAAAGGTTTTCGGTACTTGCGACCGATATCTCAACCGGGGCCATCGCCAGTGGGAAACAGGCGGTCTACAGGGAGGACCAAGCCGTTCCAATACCGCCTGATCTGAGAAAAAAATATCTGCTAAGGAGCAAGAACAGGTCAAAAAGGCTCGTCCGCGTAGTGCCTGAATTGCGGGATGTGGTCTGTTTCAGACGCTTGAATCTGATCGAGGACGACTTTGGGAGCGTTGAGCAGGCGGACATTATCTTCTGCAGGAACGTAATTATCTATTTTGACATGGATGTCCAAAGAAAACTCCTATTCCGGCTTTATGGAAAACTTGCTCCGGGCGGATACCTGTTCATGGGGCATTCGGAGGCGATCCATGGGTTTGGTCTTCAGCTTGCCAAAGCGGGGCCTTCGGTTTACAGAAAAACGGAAAAACCCTGATATGGACCGCCCGGTCATACCTGACAAGTATCTGATGGCCGGGGAATTCTATTTTTCCCTTGGACCCGCTCGCGTCATAACGGTCCTTGGCTCATGCGTTTCGATCACCATGTTCAATGAACGCCTTGGTATCGGGGCGATCTGCCATGCCCTTCTGCCAGGAAATTCCGGCGCCGGTGATGATTTCAGATATGTGGACACATCCATTGCCCGGATGATCCGCGAATTTGAAAAATTAAAAATAAGCCGCAGCGAGATAGAGGTGAAACTCTTCGGCGGGGCGGACATGTTCCAGGCCAAAACGGGGAAAAGATCATTACTGCCTTCCGTAGGGCAACAGAACGTCAAGACCGCTTTAAGAGTAATAGAGAAAGAGAAGCTGCAGCTGCGCTCCTCCGATGTGGGCGGCCGGTCAGGACGGAAGCTCTATTACCATACCCATACCAATGTTGTGTACATTAAATTGTTAAACGGGCTTAAGGCATGAAATCGCAAACATTAAACAGGAAGATAAAAGTCCTGATCGTGGACGACTCGGCTGTCGTCAGGCAGACCTTGCACGAGATACTTTCCTCCGATTCCGGGATAGAGGTCCTGGGGACGGCCTCCGATCCTTTCATCGCGGCCGCGAAGATGAAGGAGGAGGTCCCGGATGTCCTTTTGCTGGATGTGGAGATGCCCAGGATGGACGGGATAACCTTTCTTCAAAAGATAATGAGCCAGCATCCCATTCCGGTTGTCATATGCTCAAGCCTTTCAGGCGGGGGTTCCGAGACGGCGATAAAGGCCATTGAAAACGGCGCGGTCGAGGTCATTCACAAGCCCTGCCTTGGAGCAAAAAAATTCTTTGAGGAATCGAAGATCCATCTTATCGATATTGTCAAGGCCGCCTCGATAGCCCGGCTCATAGGTCCCAGCAACGGAAGACTTTCATACAGGCCGGCCCCAAAACTGACAGCCGATGCGGTGTTGGAGGCCCCATCAAATAAAACCATGGCGGAAAAAAAACTTTCCATGGTAAAGACAACCGAAACGATAGTGGCGGCCGGGGCTTCCACGGGAGGCACGGAGGCCCTTAGAGAATTTCTTGAAGCGATGCCGGTAGACTGCCCGGGCATCGCGATAGTCCAGCACATGCCGGAGCATTTTACGGGGGCTTTTGCCAGGCGCTTGGATGGCCTGTGCGCCATAGAGGTGAAAGAGGCAGAAACCGGGGACGCAATTTTGAGGGGAAGGGCCCTCATCGCGCCAGGCGGCAGGCACATGCTGGTAAAAAGGAGCGGGGCGCGTTACTACGTGGAGATCAAGGACGGGCCGCTGGTCTGCAGGCACCGCCCTTCAGTGGATGTGCTCTTCCGCTCGGCAGCCCGGTACGCGGGCGGCAACGCCATTGGGGTAATAATGACCGGTATGGGAGATGACGGCGCAAAGGGCCTTCTGGAGATGAAAGAGGCCGGCGCAAGCACCATCGCCCAGGATGAGGAATCCTGCGTAGTATTCGGCATGCCGAAGGAGGCCATAAAGCTTGGAGCGGCGGACATTGTGCTGCCGTTAAGGTCCATAGCGGAAGGCGTGCTGGCCCAGTGCTTTGAAAGATGAGCATCTGAAATGGAAATTACCCGGAAACATTTTTTTGATTTAAAAAGTTAAAAATTTTAAAACTTTATTTTTGGTCCGTTTTTTTTATATAATTGCCCATTCTGAATGGTATATCCGGACTGGCATACCGGGCAGAGGGCATGGAAGGCAAAAGCGAAATATCCAGCGGCGAAGACAATGGGAAGACCATCCGGGATTCCTATAATCTCCTCAATAATATAATCAATTTCCTGCCGTATCCGACTTTCATAATAGACCATGACGGGGTCGTCCTGTTCTGGAACAAGGCCATGGAAGAAATGACGAACGTGAAGGCCAACCAGATCATAGGAAAAGGCAATTACGAATACAGCATTGCTTTTTATGGCGAAAGGCGGCCCATTCTCATAGACCTGGTCTCAAAAGAGCAGGAAGAATTGACAGAGAATTATCCGCTCATAAAACGCGACCACGAAAACGACAGGCTATTTGGGGAATCCCCCTATATCCCTCATATAAAATGCTACCTGGACGGATGCGCATCCATACTGCGCAACGAATCGGGCGAGGCCCTGGGGGCGATCGAAGTAGTCCGTGACATAACCGAGGAAAAAAACATTCAGCAGGAACTGATACGGGCCAGGGAGGAGGCCTTGTCTGCCGCCCGGGTGAAAAGCGAATTCCTGGCCAATATGAGCCACGAGATCAGGACCCCGATGAACGCCATTATAGGGCTTTCACATCTCATGACCAAAACGGAGCTGAATGGCAAACAGCTGGATTATATGAATAAAATCCGGGACTCGGCCCAGCACCTGCTTGGAATAATCAACGATATTCTCGATTTCTCAAAAATAGAGGCTGGAAAGTTCACGATAGAGGAAACCGATTTCAATCTCGAAGAGGTCCTGGACCATGTCTCCAACATTGTAGGACACGCCGCGCATAAAAAGGGGCTGGAACTTCTTTTCAATGTACAGGAAGGCATACCTGTTTTACTGAGGGGCGATCCCCTCCGGCTGGGGCAGGTATTGATAAATCTGGCCAATAACGCGGTCAAGTTCACTGAAAGCGGGCACGTTCTGATATCGGTCGAGCTTCGTTCAGGGCGCAAAAAAAAACCGGCAGAGGCCGGGTACTTTAAATTTTCCGTGGAGGACACGGGTATAGGCATCACAAAAGAGCAAAAGACCAGGCTCTTTCAGTCGTTTTCCCAGGCGGACGCATCGGTCACGCGTAAATACGGCGGGACGGGACTGGGGCTTGCCATTTCCAAAAAATTTGTCGAGTTGATGGGAGGCAGCCTTGAGTGCAGAAGCCGCCACCGTAAAGGCAGCACATTCTTTTTTACTTTGCCCTTTTCCATACGGCAGGAGCAAAAAGGGATAGACCATAAAAAGATACTCGGCCTGAGGGGATCGAAGGCTTTGATCGTTGACGACCAGGACGTTTCATTGGAGGTGCTCAGTTCATATATGGAGTCCATGGACTTCAGGGTCACAGTCGCCCGGTCGGGTTATGAGGCGCTTGGCATTCTCGAGAATTCGGATGGTGGTCCTTTTGAGATCATAATCATGGACTGGAATATGCCGGGCCTGGACGGCATTGAAACGATTGCCAGGATGAGAAACGGCGGCCTGATAAGCTCTTCAAGTGTGGTAATAATGGTTTCCGCCTACAGCGCGGATGACGTGAAGGACAGGGCCGGCAGCCTGGGCATAGGGGAATACCTTACAAAGCCGGTCACGCAGTCCCGGCTCTTCGATGCCATCATTAACATCTGCGGGCAAAAGCCGGAAACGCAAACTGGTTTTGGCAAAGATATTACCAGCGCGGGGGAGAAAAACCTCTTCGGTCCGCATAAGGTCCTGTTAGTCGAGGACAATTCCATAAACCAGCAGGTTGCCACGGAATTGATGGAAAGCGCCGGGTTAAAGGTAGACGTCGCCTCAAACGGGAAAGAGGCTGTCGAAATGATCGGGGCCAAGGAATATGCATGTGTGCTCATGGATATCCAGATGCCGGTTATGGATGGGTTTGAGTCCACGAAAATGATCCGGGCGACCGGAAGACATGAGGGGCTGCCCATAATCGCCATGACGGCGCATGCTATGGCCGGAGACAGGGAGCGCTGCATCGAAGCCGGAATGAACGACCATACGCCAAAGCCTATCGACCCGGAAAGATTTTTTAAAACCCTGCGCCGCTGGATAGGCCAGGACAATCCCTTAAGGCCATCCCCGAAAAAACCTGCGCCGGATAATATGGCTGTGAAAAACATGGGCGATCCTGAATTGCCCGATACGCTGCCTGGCCTTGACGTGAACGCCACGCTGAAGCTTGTGGCAGGAAATAAAAGACTCCTCGGAAATATTCTTCGCGAATTTGCCGCGTCCTTTGGGAATGCTTTCATGGAGTTCCCGGCGCTGATGGAAGAAAACAGGACCCCCGAGGCGCTGCGGCTTATACATAATATAAAAGGCACCTCCGGAAATATCGGGGCATTCGGGCTTCAGCGCGCGGCAACAGCCCTGGAAAAAAGCCTCAAACAAAATGACACCGGAAAAAATATTTCCGGGCTGTTAAAGGCAGTTGAAAATGAATTGGCCCTGGTGGTTGCCACATCGAAAACTTTTCAGGCAAAAAGAAGTCCGGCTGAAAAAGGCGCGGGAGCGCCAGGAAAAGCCATGTCGAAAGAAAAGGCGGAGGACCTGAAAAACTCACTGGGTCTGCTGCTGGAAAAAGTCCGGCAAAACAGCTTTGACGCTCTGGAGTTTTTTGAAAGAAATTTCCTGCCCGATGAGAGCAAAAAACCGTATTTGCGTTCCTGGTCCGAAGAATTGGAAGCCGCTCAAAGGGCGCTTAACAGTTTCGATTTTGACGGCGCCTCGGCGCCACTACAGGCAATACTTGGAAAACTTGAGGCGTTTATAAATTTTAAAGGGGCAAATGGAAAAAATTCTGATCGCGGATGATATCCCGGCCAATATAAAAATGATCGGGGAGATGCTCAAGGGCAGTTATGAGGTCCTTGTAGCCACCAACGGGGAAAGGGCGATCAAGCTCGCCTGCGAATGCATGCCTGACCTTGTCCTTATGGACGTTATGATGCCGGAAGTGGACGGCATTACGGCATGCAAGCGCCTGAAAGCGGTCCGGGAGACGGCCGATATCCCTGTCATATTCATAACCGCCAGCAATGAGGAGGAGGACATCGTAAAGGGTTTTGCCGCCGGAGGGATGGATTATATAACGAAACCGTTCAACCCTACCGAACTGCATGCACGCATAAGAACGCACCTTGAGATCAGGAACTCCCGCGAACGCCTTAAAAAATATTCAAAAGAGCTGGAATCCATAAACAATGAGCTGAATGAAAAAAATATCCTCCTTGGCGGGGCGCTGGAACAGATTACCTTATTGGCGCGCACAGACCAGCTGACAAGCCTCTGGAACCGGAATTACATGATAGAAAAGTGCCGGGAGGAGGAGGTCAGGTTCAAACGGAACAAAAGGCCTTTTTGTTTCATTCTTTGCGATATAGACCATTTCAAAAAATTCAATGACACATACGGACATGAATGCGGAGATAATGTGCTGCGGACAGTAGCCGGGGTCATGAAAGGTTCTGTGCGTGACGGAGACATAGTGTCCCGATGGGGAGGGGAAGAGTTTCTGATGTTATTGCCGGAGACCGCGGTCCCGGATGCCGCAGGTATAGCCGAACGGATGCGGAGCCAGATTGCTGCATATGCCATGGATTACAGCAATATGCCTCTCAAGGTCACAATGACTTTCGGCGTAGCCGCTTATGATGAGGCATCGGGGATCGGCGGCAGCATAAAAAATGCAGACCTTGCCCTCTATGAAGGGAAAAACAGCGGAAGAGACCGGGTTGTAAGTTTCAACCTTCATCAGTCCTGAAAATTCTTTATATTTTTGGTATTCAAGATTGATTCAGCTAAAATTGTCTGGTAATATCAATTCCAATGAGGAGATCGATTTTTTTACTGGCCTGGTGCTTGTTTCGATCTCGCCTGCGGCGGTCTGGGCCCATGGCTTTGCCGGAAAAAGGTTTTTCCCCACCACGTTCCAGGTAGACGACCCTTTCATCTCGGATGAATTTTCGGTTCTCGTAAACAATATGAAATCAGGAGATCCCTCCTCCAACTCCACGGAGATCAATATCGATTATTCAAAGCGCATCGCGCCTGATTTCGGACTGGAATTCCATGATGCTTACCAGCACAGTACTTCCGCCGGCGGTGACGCCAACGGATGGGAAAATTTTGACGTGGGCGCGAAATGGCAGTTTCTCACAAATGAGGAGCATGAGGCCATCGCATCATTTGGAACTGATGTCGAGATAGGCGGGACCGGGGCCCGCCAGGTGTCCGATTCCTTTTCGACCATCTCCCCGGCCCTTTTTTTCGGTAAAGGGTTACCGGAATTGCCCGAAGCGCTCAAATATCTGAGGCCTTTGGCGTTGACGGGTATTATCGGGCCAAACTTTCCCACGCGGAGCACAAACCTTACGGACACAGGAATTGAACGGAACCCTGTCCTGGCAACTCCTTACGGTCTCACCGTTGCCGCAAAGATTGTCCTTTTTTTTATTATCCTTGCCCTGGGGGCATTCAACAGTTACGTAAGCGTCCCGGCATTGGAGCAGTGGGCAGGCTGCCCTTGCCGTAAACCCTGGATTGACGGCAAGGTTGCCACCCGTTTTTTCTCCCGGTTCGCAAAAGGCCTCACGGGCCACAGGCTGGCGCTTCGTTTTAAAAGACTTGTGAGAGTCGAGATGTTTCTGGTAGCGGCCCTGCTCTTTTGCGCAGACCTCCTCACTCATGAACTCCCCGCACGCCATTATATGCACATGAAACAGATGGGTCAGGGGCATACAATGCAAATGGACCCTGCGGGAAACCAATCCAAAAAAGCAGGGGGGGAATGAGTTTGTTCAGTTATCCCCTGTCATTCCCGCATGTCTTTAGCGGGAATCCAGGTTGTCTTTTAAAATGGATGCCCCGATTACGGTCCTCGGGCATGACGAAATAAAGGGATATTATCCATTGAACCATAAGGAGACGATATGGACAAAAAATTAATTGAAAAGGCTGTCGAATTGAGGGGGCTTTGGAGCGCGTTCTGGCGGGCCAGGCCCTTGCTTACGGCCGTTAATTTTGATCTCTTCGAGCATACGAAAAAAGGAGTTACCGCCGTGGAGACCGCCAAAAAAATAAAAACGGACCCGCGGGCAACCGGAATACTGATGGACGCGCTGGCCGGGCTCGGTTTTCTTAAAAGGTCGCGCGGCTCTTATGGAAACTCAAAAGAACCCGTTTACCGGAACACAAAAGAGGTGGGCCTTTTCCTTGTAAAGGACTCACCG
>JAKAEG010000089.1 GCA_021819985.1 Nitrospirota bacterium
AGGCTGGTGAATTCATAAATGTTGGGACCGGCAGAGACATTACCATAAAAGAGCTTGCGGGGGCCATTTCAAACATCATTGGCTTTCAGGGGAGAAACGTGTTCGACAGCTCCAAGCCGGACGGGACGCCCCGTAAATTGCTGGACGTTGGCAGGGCCAAACGCCTGGGCTGGGAGGCAAAAACGCAGTTAACTGTTGGAATTCAAAGGACCTATGAATGGTATATAAGCCATATCTGATTACGGCTGGATGCTGCTGTATGGCCCCTGTAAGATGGTATTTGCCCCTCCATAATAATTTCCGCTGAGGGTCACATGATCACAGGATGCGGAGAAGGCCACGGCATTCGTTATGCCGCTTGCGAACTTGTTGTTTTCAATGCTGATATATCGTGCATTTCCCTTGCCTCCGTCGGTAATTGCGTTGACATAAGGACCATTAAACATATTGCCGACGAAAACCCCGGGACCGGAATTTGATATTTGAATGGCGGTTGATGCGGTCGAGCGTTCGAACCAACTGGAAGTGATGTTCAGCAGCCCGACATCCTTTATATTCATTTCCGTTATGCCGTTTAGCTCGACTACGCAATTTTCAAAATCGAATTGATTTATCCCATTTTGACCGCCCGGCAGATATACCCCATAATTGGTATTTTGAGCGATCCTAGTATTCATGAAACTTATGTTTTGTATATATCCACCAGATGTGAGATTGCTGTAAACTCCTATATTATTAAATTTCACGTTACAGTTGTTGAAATTTATCCACCAGCAGGATTGGAGATTTACCGCGTAATCTAAATTAGAAAAACTGACATTGTTAAAGCTGATTTTCGCTGAGAAGTTATTGCCACTTCCTCCTACTAATACGCCTGTGCTGCCGGATTGAATTGCGCCTCCGTCTATCGTCATGTCCTCTACTGTAAACCCTCCAATTTGTTTGGAGAAATCCAGCGCCGTAATCCCGCCAACCGGTTTAATAATCGTACCTGCATTATTGAAAGCTTCCATTCCGGCTCCCATCAGATTTACACCATAAACACCAGTGATTGAGGACAAAATTTTATATTTGCCCGTGGGGATATAAACGATCCCGCTGCCGCCAGGGACGTATTGACCGTTTATGATATTATACTGATATGTAATAAGACTATCTATGGCTGCGTTGATTGCTGCCGCACTGTCATTAACACCGGTAGGGTCGGCCCCCCACCACTGCGGAAGGACCTGTTCAACGCTTCCAGGACCAAAGGTCACGTCTCCGGGGTTGAAACCGCTGAATACCTGGTATAATCCAGCCGAAAAAGGTCCGTCTATTTTTAACGTGTAATTGGATGCCTTTACAATTGAACCTCCTTTTTCGAAGACTACAGCGACATTCGATGGGATGGTCAGACTGGCGCCAAGCGTCATCGCGCTTGATATTGTGACCGTCCCATTCGTCTGAGCCGCCGCTGCCACGGCGTTATTTATGCTGGAAGGATCGTTTATGCCGGAAGGATCGTTCATTGCCACCGTATTGCTCGCGCCGGAAGAACCAGCATAAACGCCGCTGCCTGCATTGGCGCTGCTTCCGGTGGCGGCTCCCCCGCAACCTGTCAGGGCCAAGAGGGAACTGTATAAAAAAATGAATAAAGCTACTAAAATCCTTATGTTGTGTTTCCTCCGTATGTGCCGCTCAGGGTAGTGTAACATATAAAACTACCTCCTTAAGAGGATTCATGGACCTGCTTAGTGCTTTATTTGTGTATATGCGAAGAAGCGTCTTTGATTGAAATCTGAAAGACCACGCTCATGAAAAGCGGTCCGCCCTTTTGCCATCTTACGCCGGGAAAATGCTGCCTGCCCATAATCGCCCGCATGTTCTTCCACCGGCTTTTCCGCAATGGCTACGGAAATTGCCCAGGGCCTCTTTTTTAACTGTGGGTATGTTTCTTTGGAGTGAAAGGAAAAATGCCGTACTAGTTTTTTATATCACTATTTATCCGCTATGTCAAATTGTTCTACTAACTGTTTACTAACTGTTAACAATTGTTTCTACTGACTGCACACATATTTGACATTGCTCTTTTCTGGATGAGGCAGCCCGATGGGACTTTTGAGGACCTGCTCTTATGGGGCTGCTTAAAGAAGTACGGCAGCCCCCCAAACTCCCCGCGTTTTATTGCCTTGGAAACAGCTCCGCTTCCACCAGTTCACAGATAATATGGCCGATCATGATGTGCGCCTCCTGAATGCGAGGGGTGTCAGTCGACGGGACATTGATGAGATGGCGGCAAATCAGTTTCATCCCGCCTCCGCTATCGCCGGTCATGCCCACCGTTATCATCCCGATCCTGACTGCGGCCCTGAAGGCGTTGATCACGTTTTTAGAGTTGCCAGATGTGGACAGTCCGATCAGGACATCACCTTTTCTGCCTTTTGCCGTTATGAGGCGGGAGTAGATATCATCATACGAATAGTCGTTGGCCACTGCGGTTATATATGAGGTATTTACATGCAGAGCCTCTGCATCCAACGGCTGCCGGTCGTAATAAAACCGGCCGGAAAGTTCCGAGGCCAGGTGCTGGGCGTCGGCGGCGCTGCCGCCGTTGCCGCAAAAAAGCACCTTTTTATCGTTTTTAAAAGCGGTGATGATATCCGTGGCAACGGAGCCTATCTTTTGCAGCAATTTATCATCCTGCAAGATCCCCTTTTTGACCTCAAGGGCGCTTGAAATGGCCTTTGTTATAGTCTTGTTCATATTTGATGCCTTTCTGTTTTAGATCAGTTTAAACAGGCGTTTTTCGATGTCATTTTGTATTTCCTTAAGGGTTCCTTCGTCCACGGCCTCAAACCTGAGCACCAGGGCCGGTTGAGTGTTGGAAGCCCTGACCAGTCCCCACCCACCGGGGTATTGCACCCTCACTCCGTCTATGTCTATTATCTGGTGCTCTTTAGCGAGTCCTTTTTTTATATTGGTTACTACATCAAATTTCTTATCGTCCGGGCATTCCACCCTTATTTCAGGGGTTGCAATAGTCTCAGGCACACCGGCAAGCAGTTTTTTTACGGAGTAGGGCGGGCCGTTCTTTTTTAATATCTCCATCAGCCTGAGGCTGGCATAAATGGCGTCATCGTACCCGAAATATCTGTCCGCAAAAAAGATATGCCCGCTCATCTCGCCTGAAATAAGCGCGCCGGTCTCCCTCATTTTGCTCTTGATAAGAGAATGCCCTGTCTTCCACATCAGGGGTTTGCCGCCATGCCTGGCGATGTCATCATAAAGGGTCTGGGAACACTTTACTTCCCCTATCACTTGCGCTCCGGGATGGTCTCGGAGAAGGTCCCGGGAAAAAATAATGAGAAGCTTGTCTCCCCATATCATCTCGCCGTCCTCATCTACCACGCCCAGCCGGTCCCCGTCTCCATCATATCCAACCCCAAGGTGCGCCTTTTTTTTATGCACTGTTCCGATAAGGTCCGTTATATTTTTCACCACTACCGGGTCTGGATGATGGTTTGGGAACCTGCCGTCGGGTTCCATAAAGAGATTGGTCACGTTAGCTCCGAAACTTTTTACAAGCTCCGGGGCAACCAGTCCGGCTACGCCGTTTCCGCCGTCAAGCACTACGTCCAGTCCTTCAAGCGCACCGAAGCGCTCCCTGATGTAACGCATATAATCAGGTATTATCTCATGGGAGCTTACCGAACCGCTGCCATTGGTGAACTTCCCTTCTTCCATATATTGCCTGATTTTCTGGATATTGCCGCCATAAAGCGTTTCTGTGCGCATGGATAGTTTCATCCCGTTGAATTCCGCCGGGTTATGGCTGGCGGTTATCATTACGCCACCGTCAACGGGCAGTGTGAACAAAGAAAAATATTGAAGAGGGGTAGGGCAAACCCCGATGTCTACCACGTCCAGTCCGCTTTTCGTGAAGGCTTCGGCCAGTATCTCAAAAATATCCGGCGAACTCAGCCTCACGTCCCTGCCTATTGTTACGCGAAGTTTTTTGTTCCCTCCCAGGTGGCTCTTTAAAAAATAGGCAAAGGCCCTGCCGATCGAGAAAACACCATATGCGGTCAAGTCCTGCCCCCATACGCCTCTGATATCGTATTCCCTGAAGATATTGGCCGGTGCTTTAGTACCCATAGTCCCTTATCTAACCCCCGTTATTCTTTTTGGGCTGTCCGCCCGTTTATATAGTCGAATCTTATTATGCCAATTTCGCGTTTCCGGTATTCAAAAAACTCTTTCTTGATGCCGGAAAAAGCCTTGAAGATAGAGGGAATGTATTTTTGTTTTTTTATTTCCGCTTCCGGGAGAAGAAAATCGGGAGCGCAGGACGGGCCTGTAAATGGCGGAGTTTACGTCCTGAATAAATGAGCCTCCAACGCGCCCAAGCTTCCAGAAAAACTCTTGCAATAGCTGCCTCATCTTATAAGGAAGCGGGCTTGTGCCTGTTTTACTCAAGTCGATTCTGCCAAAAAAGATTTATTCCCGAATAAATTCATGCTATGTTTTTAAGGTCATAATTAATGGAAATATTGATATTTTACAACGCACTACGAGTTTTTTACAAATAAAAATAATGCCCTCAAGTCCAGTGCAATCGCAGTTTTGGCGGGCCGGTTTTCGGGGGCGAATTCTGCCACAAAAAAATCTGCAAGGGCAAATGCACCGGTCCGCGAGGATTTTTAAAACTCATAGCATGAAGGGCTTCAGGCTTCAAATTATCCCTCAAAAAAGCCCTTATTTTTTCAAGTCCTTCCCGATTCTCCCTTCGATGGATCTCACTTTCTCGTCGATCCTGTTGGGCTTGTTTTTTCGATCGTCTATTGATATCGCTGTCAACGCCCGCTCTCCGGTCTTCATTACTGCCTCATGGCATTTCCTGACAAGCTCCATCACATCGTTCCAATCCCCCTCGATGACAGTACCCATGGGATTAACCTTATATGGCAATCCGCTTGCGTTGACGATCTTGAGCACTTCGGCCAGTCGATCACCCAGACTACTGCCTACTCCTACAGGTACAATGCTGAATTCTGCCAACATAACGCATCCTCCTTCTGTCCTATACAATGCACATCTTCAGATTTTGTTAGAGCTATAATCTAAGAATATCAGGAAAAGAGGTATTTGTTGTTTCAGGGTGACCGGAAGAGAATTCCAATCAGGGGCCTGCTTCTGCTTCTTAGTTGAATGCGAACATGAAAAGATATAGTGACATACTCTGGACATGGATAATGCCGGATTACCCTGTAACCGAGGTCAGAAGAATATGGCGGCAGCATGGCGGGAAATGGATAGTGTTCGACCGCAAGTCCAGGACTGAGGATCTTGCCTTTAAGCTAGTATCCTTTATAGAAAGCGGGAAAATAGAGGGAGCAAAATATTGGAACAAGGACCCTGGGGCTATATGCGTTTACTGCCTGGACAGGGTCCGCGCAAAGGTAGCCGGAATATTGGATGAGCTTGGCGCCGGAAAACGTAGGGTCTGGGAATACGATTTCGCATGGGATAAAAATATTCGCCATCCGCTTGATTTCGCCTTCTCCTGGTCAGCCAAACTGAGGACCATAATCGAGAGCTATGGGCTTAGAGGCACCCTCAGGCTCATACGGGAAGTCTTAAAGGGTTAGCCGGCCCCTTTTCTTGTTTAAAGCCCTATATTGAAATGTGGAAACTTTTTTTTGAAAACCAGGACACAAGACCAAATGAGACTCTTCATCTGCGGCGATGTAATGACAGGCAGAGGCATAGACCAGACACTTCCGCATCCGAATAATGCCAGGATATACGAATCTTTCATGGAAAGCGCCATAGGCTATGTGGAACTCGCGGAACGGAAGAATGGTCCCATACCAAGGCAAGCTGGTATTTCCTATATTTGGGGGGATGCCCTTGAGGAACTCAAACGTTTCGGGCCGGATTTCAGTCTGATAAATCTTGAGACGGCTGTGACAAAAAACGAAGAACACGAATACAAGGGTATTAATTACAGGATGCACCCCGGCAATGTGGGATGCTTAAAGGCGGCCGGCATAGACTGCTGCTCGCTTGCCAATAACCATATTCTGGACTTGGGCTATCCTGGACTGGAAGAGACGCTCGAAACCCTCAAAAAGGCAGGCATACGTTACGCGGGGGCCGGAGGGGACCTAGAAGAGGCGGAAGCCTCCGCAATTCTGGAACATGACGACGGGGGGCGGGTGCTTGTCTTTTCTTTTGGCCATGTGACAAGCGGCATCCCATTATCCTGGGCCGCCGCCGCGGACAGGCCGGGCGTCAACCTTTTGCCTGACTTGTCAAACGCCACGGCGCTCAAAATCAAGAAAAAGGTGGAAGAGGCCCGGCGGAAGGACGATATAGTCATTGCCTCCATACATTGGGGACCCAACTGGGGCTATGAAGTCCAGAAAGAACAGAGGAAGTTTGCCCGCGAGATCATTGATAAAGCGGGAATCGATATAATCCACGGTCATTCCTCACATCACATAAAGGGTATCGAGGTGTATAAAAAGAGGCTCATCCTCTATGGCTGCGGAGATTTTATTAACGACTACGAGGGTATTCTGGGTTATGAACAATACAGGGGAGACCTGGGGCTTATGTATCTTGTTTCGGTGGAAAGCCCAAAAGGAGCACTCCTTTCCGTTCAGATGATACCCACGCGGGTCCGCCGCTTCCGGGTGGAGCTGGCGGTCGGTAAGGATGGACTCTGGCTGATGGAGACATTGAACAGGGAAGGCGCCAAATTAGGGACGAACGTTGAGGAAAATGAAGATGGCTCACTTATTCTCAAATGGTAAGTTTTCTGAAAAGGGCATATCAAATAAAAAATGGCTGATGCGTGAACTGATTAAAATTTCAATAAGCGCTTGCCTCATCTAAAAACGCAATTACTGATCTATCCAATTCCAGGCTCGCAGCCTTGATAAGCTCATCCAGTTGCTCGATCGAGGTAGCTGACGCAATAGGGGCGGTAACGCTATTTCTCGCCATGAGCCAGGCCAGGGCAATGGTGGCTGGTTTTGCGCCCATTTTTTGCGCCGCCTCATCCAGGGCCTTTAATATCCGGAATCCCCTCTCATTCAGATATTTGCTTACCATAGGCCCCCTCGCCCTAACGGCAAGGTCCTCGCAGTAGCGATATTTCCCGGACAAAAAACCGCTTGCAAGAGAAGAATAGGTTATAACCCCAAGGCCTTTCTCCTTTACCAAAGGTTCAAATTCTCTTTCGTATTCTTCACGGTCATAAAGGTTATAGCGGGGCTGAAGGGTCTGATAGCCGGTAAATCCTTTGTAGCCGCTTATCTCCAGTGCCCGGACAAGCCGCCGACTGCTATAATTGGAAGCGCCTATCGCCCTTACCTTGCCCTGTTTGATAAGGGTTTCAAAAGCGTCTAGTGTCTCATCAAGTGTACTGCCGGGATCATCAGCATGGGCCTGATAGAGATCGATATAATCAGTCTGGAGGCGCTTTAAGGATTCTTCCACTTCAGCCTGAATATATGCTTTTGAAAGCCCTTGTCTCCCTGGGCCCATTGGGAGACCCACTTTTGTGGCTATGAGGACTTTTCTCCGGTTGCTTCTCCTTTTCAACCATTGTCCGATGATAGTCTCCGACTCCCCTCCTGAATGCCCGGCAACCCATGTGCTATAGACATCCGCCGTATCGATGAGGTTGAATCCGGCACCCACAAAGGCGTCCAGGAGGTTGAATGCGGTCTCTTCCCGCACCGTCCACCCAAATACATTTCCACCAAGGACAAAAGGGGCGATTTCCAATCCGGTATTTCCCAATCTTCTTTTTTTCATAAGGTTTTTGTTTCCCCGTTTCCTTCTCCCATTTTTTTCGATAAAGGGCATCCTTATATGCAGGTACTGAAGTCTGAACATGATCCTTATGACTTCCTGATTCAATCCTATCAGACATGATTTGGATTTGGAGTGGGCTTAGGATTTCAGCTTTTCTGGCCGGGCATATAAATTTTTTACTTAAAAATATATTAAATCCCTTGAAAAAAAAGAGTTTTCGATTAAAGTTTTAACTTTAGCCATACGATAAGATATTCAGGCGGCACATATTAAAGAAAAAGGTATGGAACCTTTTTTAAGATTTTGCGTAAAAACTTATTCATTAGGGGATAAGAAAGTGTCAAAAAAAGAGGGGAACTTTTTTAAAGGAAAGACGGTTGCGGGCCGGATGTACATGCTCGTCGGCCTTACGATACTGTTTACCGCCATTTTAGTTTCGGCTGGTTTTAAAGGTTTTGAGGACCTTTCCTGCATGATCGATCTGATGCATGACGATGGTGCTGTCGGCCTTGGCTATCTTGCCGATGCGCAAAACGCCATGTGGCAGCTCCGGTTCGGCGTCTCACAGTACCTGGCGATACCGGATGCCGATTCCCGTCAGAAAATAATAGATGGAAGCCAAAAATGGTTCGACACCTTCGATAACGACCTGAGGCTTTATTCCCAGCTCGATAATGGCGATAAGACCAAGGCCGCGGTTGGCGATCTGATGGACTACTATGGGCAGTACAAGGATGCCCGCCCCAAGTGGTTTGCCCTGATGCAGGCAGGAAAAACCAAAGAGGCTGCGGATTTCCGTGCAAGGACCATATTGGTCAGCGGAGCCCAGACGGTCGATGCCTTCAACAAGCTTATGGCTATACAGCTTGACAGGATATCTTTTCTGGACAAGAGTTCCGACAAGATAGTCTTTGGCGCCAAAGAGCGGCTTGCGGTCATGGGCGTCATCCTTTCCCTGGTGGCTTTGCTGATCTCGCTTTGGATAATGCGAGGCATACTTAAGGCGATTGCCGGTTTGTCTCAGAGCGTGGATACAATGGCAAAAGGAGACCTCAGGATAAGGATAGAAGATGAGCGCGATGACGAGATAGGCATTCTCGGGCAGCATATGGACAGCATGGCCAGCGCGTTCAGCCTGATAATAGATGATATCTCGATGTCCGCAGGAGGGGTAGCGTCCACCGTTGAGGTGCTGAAGAATGAGGCCAAAAACGCTGCGGAAGGGGCCAGGAACCAGGCGTCCCAGGCCCAGCAGATCGCCGTCTCAGCCGAAGAGATGAACCAGACGATAACCGACATCGCCAGTAACGCTTCCACTGCCTCAGAATCGTCCTCGGAGATGATGGATCTCGTTGAAGGCGGCAAACAGGTGACGGAAATAACCGTAGACGTGATAAACGAAGTGAACTCGTCGGCTTCGAAACTTGCCTCCAATATTGAGAAGCTGGACCAAAGCGTTGGGGAGATTGGGGACATCGTCACCGTGATCAAGGACATCGCGGACCAGACCAACCTGCTTGCGCTGAACGCGGCAATAGAGGCGGCGAGGGCAGGGGACCAGGGGCGCGGTTTTGGAGTGGTCGCCGACGAGGTCAGAAAACTGGCGGAAAGGACGATCAAGGCGACAACCGAGATATCGGAGAAGATAGGCACGGTTCAGGCGGAATCCGGGCAGACCGCGAACCTGATGAAAGACGCCTCTAAAGGCTACTCAAAAGCGTCCATGAACGTTAAGAATTTGAACAATGTGCTCAACACTATCCTGACTTCCGTCCAGAAGGTGCGCGACCAGATAACCCAGATAGCCACAGCGGTCGAGGAGCAGTCAAGCGCGTCGGAAGAGGTAGTGAAGAATATAGAGGCTACGGCCTCCATCTCAAAGGAGATGGAAAAGATGGCCGGCAATGTGCTTTCCCAGATAGAAAACTTAAGCGGCATAGGCAACACCCTGAAAAAAGATGTGTCGGGTTTCGTAACGATGCGGACCGCCGCCTGATCTTCCCCCGAAGAAAAAAGCCCCTTGGTTGATCTCTTGAAAAGATGGGCCAAGGGGCTTTTTTATTTTTACTTTTTTGTTGCCGGGCGGCGAGCTGCCCGCATTACGATATTCTGCTTTACGGGAAATGAAAAATTTAAAGCAGGCCGGCCTTCTGCATTATAACCGGGACTTTATCCTCCATGCCTATCGCCATGATGTGCACGCCGTCGCATATATTTTCTTCCTTCAGGCGGCGGATATGCCTAGCCGCGATGTCCATTCCGGTCTCAAGGGCCTTTTCCTTGCCTGCGGCCTTCAGCTCCTCTATCAGCTCCTCCGGCACACGGATGCCTGGGACGTTTTTATTGAGGAAATTAGCCATCCCGGCGCTTTTTAATATTACGAGTCCCGCAAGCACCTTTATGGGGAAGCGCCTGGCCTCGGACATGAATTCCTTGAATTTATCCACATCTTAGACGGCTTGGGTCTGGAAGAATCTGGCGCATGCCCGTACCTTCTTTT
>JAKAEG010000090.1 GCA_021819985.1 Nitrospirota bacterium
AGACCGCTTTGAAGCATGCCACGGGCGAGTCCACCGGGCTTTCCCAAGGGGTGGAGATGACCTTCAGGGAACTGAAGAGGGTGCTTGAGAAATGGGGCTTAGAGCCCATTGACGCCCTTGGCAGGCCTTTTGATCCGGAGTTCCATCACGCGATATCTCAGGTCGAAAGGGACGACGTGGACGACAACACCGTTGTCGAGGAGTTGAGGACGGGATACCTCCATAATGGAAAGGTCCTCAGGGCATCGCTCGTCGTAGTTTCCAAAAAAAAATAAGCATTGAATAAAGAAGGAAAACTATTCACGAAATGAAAAATGAACACAAAAAAATCAAAAATGCAAAAATAAAAAATTTGAAGGAGGAGTTGTAGAATGGGCAAGGCCATAGGCATAGACCTGGGTACAACCAACTCGGTCGTCGCGGTGGTCATGGGTGGCGAGCCGATAGTTATTCCTAACCAGGAGGGCAGCAGGACGACCCCTTCCGTGGTCGCTTTTACTGAAAAAGGCGAACGGTTGGTTGGGCAGATAGCAAAAAGACAGGCCATAACAAACCCGGAGAACACTGTATTTTCCATAAAGAGGCTGATGGGCAGGAAGTTCACTTCGGCTGAGGCGAAGCACGCTATGGAGCGGCTCCCCTATAAGATCGAAGAGGCGCCAAACGGAGACGCCCATGTCCTGGCGAGGGGCAAGCAGTATTCCCCGCCGGAGATATCGGCCATGATACTTCAGAAGCTGAAACAGGCCGCCGAGGACTATCTGGGCGAACCTGTAACGGACGCGGTAATTACCGTGCCGGCATATTTTGACGACAGTCAAAGGCAGGCCACGAAGGACGCGGGCAGGATCGCGGGCCTTAACGTGCTGAGGATCATAAACGAGCCCACTGCCGCGGCGCTTGCCTACGGCCTGGACAAGAAGAAAGAAGAGAAGATCGCGGTTTATGACCTTGGTGGCGGCACCTTCGATATTTCCATACTGGAAATAGGCGAGGGCGTCATAGAGGTCAAGTCGACAAACGGGGACACCTATCTGGGCGGCGACGATTTCGACATGAGGGTCATGGACTGGATGGTCGATGAGTTCAAGAAGGAAAGCGGGATCGACCTGAAGAAAGACAGGATGGCGCTTCAGAGGCTCAAAGAGGCCGCGGAAAGGGCCAAGATAGAGCTTTCCACCGCGATGGAAACGGAGATAAACCTGCCGTTCGTCACGGCCGATGCCACCGGGCCCAAGCACCTGCTTATGAAGCTCTCGAGGGCAAAGTTCGAGCAGCTCGCATCCGACCTGATCGAAAGGACCATAGTGCCTAGCAAAAAGGCGCTGAAAGACTCGGGGCTTGAGGCCAGCCAGATGGATGAAGTCATCCTGGTGGGCGGGCAGACAAGGACGCCGAAAGTCCAGCAGACTGTGCAGGGCTTTTTCGGCAAGGAGCCAAACAAGACGGTGAACCCGGATGAGGTTGTAGCGGTGGGCGCGGCAATTCAGGGCGCGGTCCTCAAGGGCGAGGTGAAAGAGGTCCTCCTGCTCGACGTTACCCCTCTTTCGCTTGGTATCGAGACGCGGGGCGGCATATTCACAAAGATGATCGAACGCAACACAACGATACCGACCAAGAAAAGCCAGATCTTCTCTACGGCTTCCGACAGTCAGCCTGCGGTCACCATAAAGGTGTTCCAGGGCGAAAGGGAGATGGCTTCGGACAACAAGCTTTTGGGCGTGTTTGAGCTGGTAGGCATTCCGCCTGCTCCCAGAGGCATGCCTCAGATCGAGGTCACTTTCGATATAGACGCAAACGGCATACTGCACGTGTCCGCGAAGGACCTTGGCACAGGCAAGGAGCAGTCCATCAGGATAACCGCATCGAGCGGGCTTTCCGAGGACGAGATCAAAAAGATGACCCGCGACGCTGAATCCCATGCCGGGGAGGACAAAAAAAGGCGTGCGCTTGCCGAGGCGAAGAACGAGGCCGACACCCTCGTCTATTCGGTCGAACAGAGCGTAAAAGAGCTTGGCGACAAGCTGGATGCCGCTGAGAAGGCCGATATAGAGAAGGCCCTTGAGGAGTGCAGGAAGGAAAAGGAAACGGCGACCGATGCCGATACACTTCGCAAGGCGATAGACAGGCTTACCCAGGCGTCCCACAAGATTGCCGAGCACGTCTATAAGCACGCCCAGGCGGAAGCCGGAGCGCACGCAGGAGCGGGCCCAGGAGCCGGGACCTCTGAGAAAGCGGACGGCCAGGGCGCTGAAGGCGAGGAAAAGGTAGTGGAGGCGGAGTTCGAGGAAGAAGACAAAAAGTAAAAAACATATAAAATTAAAAAAGAGAAACAGGCCGGGCCCATAAAAAATGACCCCGGCCTGTTTCAATTAAAAAATGTATTTTTAGCAAGAGGACAAAAATTAAACCGAAAAGTTAAAATAGGCGGATATGAAAGATTATTACGAGCTGCTTGGAGTTTCCAAAAATGCCTCTCAAGAAGAGCTGAAAAAGGCCTACAGGCAACTGGCCCTCAAACATCACCCTGACAGAAACCACGGCAATAAGGAAGCCGAGGAAAAGTTCAAGGAGATAAACGAGGCGTACAGCTGCCTTGGCGACCCCGGTAAAAGAAACGAATACGACAGCACCGGCCAATGCGGAACGGGCCCCAATTCCGGCGGATTCGGGGCGGGCGGTTTTGGCGCAACCGGTTTCGGCGACATCTTCGAGGATATTTTTGGGGAGTTCTTCGGCGCGGCCTTCGGCGGCGGCGGGCGTGGCCCCAGGCCCGAACGCGGCCAGGACCTTAGATACGATATCGATATAGACCTTGAGGCGGCAGCCTCAGGAAGAAAGGCATCGGTCAAGATCCCCCGGAACGTAAACTGTGGTGAATGCCGCGGTACGGGTTCTGCCACCGGGCAGACAACTTTATGTCCGGAGTGCAAGGGGACCGGTCACGTCAGATACCAGCAGGGTTTCTTTTCCGTAAGCCGCGCCTGCGGAAAATGCCGCGGGACGGGACGCATTATCCAGAAGCCCTGTGAGAAATGCCGCGGGACGGGAAAGGTGAGGGTGGAACGGGAACTCACCATAACCATTCCGGCCGGGGTGGAAGACGGCATGAGGTTCAGGGTAACCGGGGAAGGCGAATCAGGCGCCAATGGCGGGCCTCCCGGAGACCTCTACGTGGTCATAAGTATAAATGAGCACCCGCAGTTCAGGCGGGATGGCGACGACATCATATGCGAGGAGCCCATATCGTTTGCCCAGGCCGCCCTTGGGGTGGACCTTGAGATAAAGACCCTCTGGGGGGACGAGAAGCTGCATGTCCCGGCTGGCACGCAGCCCGGTCAAACGTTCAGGATGAAGGGTAAGGGCATGCCCCACCTTGGCAAAAAATCAAAAGGCGACCATATCGTGGTTACCAAGGTGCTCATACCGCAGAAACTGGACGAAAAACAGAGGGAACTCCTGGAGGAGCTTGCAAAGCATGCCGGTGAGCACTTTGCCCCCAAAAGCGGCATTAAAGATAAGATCCGGGGAATATTCGCCTCCGGCAGTTAATGCGCCTTTACTGTCCTGACCTTCCCGATCCAGGTTTCCCCCCCATTGAACTCCAGACGGAAGAATTGAAATACGCGAAAAACGTCCTCAGGGCGAAGCTCATGGATGAGGTTTTACTTTTCGATGGCAGGGGCAGAGAGGCAAAGGGCGTTATCACCCGCCTGGACCGCGAACATTTTACAGTCGAGATCAAAGAGGTATATAAAAGCAGCGGCAAGGAATCCGCCCTCGGCATCAGGCTCCTTCAGGGCATTTTGAAGGGGCAGAAGATGGACCTGGTGATACAGAAGACGGCCGAACTCGGCGTGGCCCGGATCCAGCCGCTTGTAACAAAATACACCGAAGTGAAAATCACCAGAAAACTGGAAAGATGGCAGAAAATAGCGATCGAGGCGGCAAGGCAGTGCGGCAGGAATGTCGCCCCGGTCATAAATGAGCCGGTTGAGTTTATGGATTTTTTTAAATCCGGACCGGTGGCCGAAGAAAACGGGCTGATTAAAGAGCCGGGCATCATTTTTTGGGAGAGGGGCGGCGAGGGGCTGAAAGAGATCGCAGCCCGGCTGCAAGACGCGGACAGCCGGTTTAAAGGGACCGGATGCATATCCCTTGCGGTTGGCCCTGAAGGCGGGTTTTCCGAAGAGGAGGTTTCCGTTGCGGTGAACAATGGTTTTTACCGTGCGGGCCTTGGGCCGCGCATCCTCCGGGCCGAGACCGCGGCCATAACGGCCGTGGGATTGGCGCAGTTTTTATTTGGGGATATGGGGTAGAGAATTTTCAAACATGATGAAACTGGAGATCCCCGGACTCGAACTGCCGTTGGCAAGATTCATATTGGGCGTCCTCCTGCTCGCTATGGGCCGCAGGCTCTTCTGGCTCTTTGTTGGCGTGGCGGGTTTTGCCTTCGGTTTCGAGGCCGTCAGGCATTTGCTTCCGCACCAGCCTCATAGTGAGGCTTTGGTCATCTCGCTGCTCATAGGGTTGATCTGCGCGGTGGCGGCTGTTTCCTTGCAGAAGTTTGCAATTGCATTGGGAGGTTTTTTAGCGGGCGGGCGCCTGCTTCCCCTGATTTTATACACTTTTGGCATAACCGTTCATCAGCGCCATTGGGTGCTCTTTATTATAGGGGGCATAATCGGAGCGGTCCTGATGAGCCTGGCTTTTGGCTTTGCATTGACCCTGCTTTCATCTCTCTTTGGGGCGGACCTCATCCTCCATGCGCTTAATCTCCAAGGGAGGGTTTTTACCATTTTGTTTGTTCTCCTGACAGCCCTGGGTTTTGCCCTTCAGTACGGATTGGTCCGGTCCAAACCTGTACGAGGCAGGATATAGCAATTTACGGATTGAGTGATAGAATTTAAAAAGAAGCATACGTATTATAGGATTTTTCTTGTGATGGATTAAATCTGCCATCTTGGAGCGCATGGAGAAACAATGGGCTGGCCGGGTTTACATAGGTCATTCTGCCTTCTGTTTTTTTGTGTTTTCTTTCCGGCAACTGTCTTTGCGTTCGGACCGCACCAAAAGCTGCAATGCGCGGATTGTCATGCCATACATACGGCGAAATCCGCGAAAAATAAAATTGAACCGGCCTCGGCTACGGAAAAGGATTCAGGCGGGCATTATATTTTCAAAGGGGTCAGGTCCTCATGCATGACATGCCACAAAACAGGCGTTAAAGGAAAAGCGGGAATGGGGTCTGTCTGCGCTATTCATGTTGCATTACCTGGGGCCGGAGATTATCCTGGAGAAAGCTCAGGCCGATTAAGCATGCCTCATTCATCGAATCATGAAAAAATTGGATGCGGCCGGTGCCACGACCCGCACCGGACCAACCCTAATTACAAATACCTGATCGTGGCTACGAAAAAAGGGAAAAATCTCCGGAAGTTCTGTGTTACCTGCCATGATCCAAAAACGGACCGCATAGCTGAACAATCAGTCTCAAGCTTGAAAGTTGAACAAGGATATGCTCTATGAATGCGCCCGGCCCTTTCATTACAGGATTATTTCCTGTTCTTTCAGGATATTTTCTTTTATTAACGGGTGGAGTGAATTGTACGTGAGGACGTCTACCTTTCTGCCGAATAAATCCTCCAAGGCCAGCTTCAATCCGCTCAGGTCAAGAAGGCTCTTTCTACCTTCGAATTCAACCAGCAGGTCTATATCGCTTTTCCCGGTAAAATCTCCCCTTGCGATTGAACCGAAAATAGCGGCCCTCTTAACGCCATAATCTTTCAAAATCCTGATAACGGCGTCTTTTTTAGCTTCAATAACTGTGTTCGTAATGTGTATTTTTACAGGGCTTGTCATCGTTTGGCAAGGGGAAAAGTAGGAGAGCCGGGGATGAGGGTTGAACTCACGACCTGCTGATTACGAATCAGCTGCTCTGCCACTGAGCTACCCCGGCTAGACAAGCGGACCGCTTTTGAGACGACATCAATTTTACCGCAGAGGGTTGAGGTTAATCAAATCCCCTTTTTTTCAATGCGCTGCCTGCGAATATTAACGGAGTTCCCGTGGGCCGTGAGGCCCTCGGACAGGGCAATTTCTTCCACAACGCCCGCCAGCATGGAAAAGCCCTTTTGAGAGAACTTAAGATAACTCGTATGTTTGAGGAAATCATATACCCCAAGCGGAGAGGAGAAGCGTGCCGTCCCTCCGGTGGGCAACACATGGTTTGGGCCCGCGGCATAATCGCCCAGGGGCTCGGCGCTCCAGTCGCCAAGAAACACCGCGCCGGCGCTTTCGATCTTCTCCGCTATAACGTCCGGCTCGCGCGTCATTATCTCAAGGTGCTCCGGGGCTATCAGGTTTGCAAGCTCCACGGCTTCATCCATGTCCTTCCTGATGATGATCGCCCCGTAACTTTGCAGAGATTTCGACGCAATTTGTTTTCGTGAAAGATTTTTCAACTGCTCTTGTATGCTTGCCGCGGTCCTGTGGGCCAGGTCTTCCGAATCGGTGACCAGGACAGAACTGGCCAGCGGGTCGTGTTCCGCCTGGCTCAGCATGTCGGCGGCCATGAAATCCGGGTTGGCGGCGGAATCGGCTATTATCAGTATCTCGCTGGGGCCGGCTATCATGTCTATGTCCACCTCGCCAAAAACGAGCTTTTTTGCCATGGCGACATAAATATTGCCGGGGCCCACTATCTTGTCCACCCTTTTGATCGTTCGCGTGCCGTAGGCCAGGGCCGCAACAGCCTGCGCCCCTCCGATGGTATAGACTTCAGTTACTCCAAGCAGGCGGATGGCCGCCATTACCGAGGGATTTATATTACCTCCCGGAGACGGGACGGCAACCGCTATCTCCCGCACGCCCGCAACCTGCGCCGGTATAACGTTCATTAGCACGCTCGAGGGATAGGAGGCCTTTCCTCCCGGCACGTAAACCCCGGCCCGAACAAGCGGCTTTATGATCTGCCCAAGTTTTATGCCCTGTTTCTCAAAAAACCAGGACCCCTGTTTCTGCCGTTCATGAAAAGCGCGTATGCGTTTGGCGGAAAACTCAAGGGCTGCCATAAGCGATTTGTCCGCTTTTTTTGCGTGGCCGTCTATCTGCCTGGACGAAAGCCTTATGTTTTCATGCCCGTCATACCGGAGGGTAAATTTTTTAAGCGCCTCATCTCCGCTTTTTCTGACCGCGGCAAGGATCTTCTGGACATCCAGCATTATTTGCGGATCGACTCCCCGGCCCCTTTTTTTAAGGCGGCCGAGAAAACCGGTTATTTCTTTTTTCCCTTTAAGGACTCTTACTCTCATGGCAGTCTTTGATTTTAATGGGATAGCGGAAGGAATTCAAGCGGGAATCATGCGGCCGGGGAACGAACGCCAGGCAGAAAACAAAAATATACTTGAGGTTTTTATTGTTTAAGCGGTCTCCGCTATTTTTAGACGCAGTTCTTTCAGGTATTTTATATGGTCCTCTTCCCAGCTCTTTAGCTCCCGCAACAGAGTCCTGACGGAGGAGTCTTCAGTTTTTTTTGCCAGCTCATCATATAAGGCATACGCCCTGGCCTCCATTTTCAGTGCTACGATAATGGCCCCCAGTTCGTCAATGAAAGAGTACTCCCCCAGCCATTTTTCCACATCTCTTACCGGGATGCCCCCTTCCAGGGTGTCGGGCCTGATATTTTTACTGAACTCCTCGAAGCTCATCAGTTCCCGGTCTTCCGTTATGGACTGATAAAGATAACGGATATAGTCCATATGCCCCTCTTCCCATTTGGCCAGCTCTTTGAAAGCCTCCTTCGAGACCTCCAGATGGGCGTTTTCCCCGGCCCTCCGGTAAAACTCGCGGGTGCCTTTCTCCATTGTGTAAACCTCTATCAGCGAATCCAGAATGCCTGACTTGTCTGTTAGCATTTTTTTTATTTTGTTTTTTCCTCCTGGCCCATTATAGCACTGTCCGTTTTCAGGTGATATACTTTTAAAAAAGCGTGATGGAGGCAATTTATGGCTAAGGCAATGACCAGGACCAAATGGACAATCGATTCCGATCACTCGGCTGTTTCTTTCGGGATAAAGTATCTGATGCTGGCAAATGTACGGGGGCTGATAAACAAGGTGGCAGGCGCCGTATATTTCGATCCCCCGGATGTCGTAAACATGGATGTGGACGTGGAAATGGATGTGTCCAGCCTTACGACCGGGGTCTCAAAACGGGATGAACACCTGAAAAAGGAAGACTTCTTCGACGCCGCCAGGTATCCGAAGATAACTTTTAAAAGCACCAAGGCGGAATCCCTTGGAGACAGGCACATCAGAATAACCGGCGACCTGACACTTCATGGAGTAACACGCCAGGTTGTCATAGAGGGCGAATATAACGGCCCGGTCAAGCTGCCTGAAGCAATCGGAGGCGAAACAAGCCTCGGTTTTACCGGCAGCACTATGATAAACCGTGAGGACTTCGGAATGAAATGGGGCAGCACCCCCATGGAAGGCGGCCTGATGCTGGACAGAGAAGTCCTTATCACGGTGGATATTGAAACCGACATGGCGGGGCAACAATAGAGATAAAGGACCCAGGCAAAAAGAAAAAGGGAAAAAATTCTTTAAAAGACGGAAGCCTTCCCTGTTTTAGTGTTTTTCTTCTTCCGTCTTCTTTTCTTCCTGATCGGGCTTCAGCTCTATTTCGTCTTTGCCCGCCAGGGCCTTTTTGAAATCTCTGATGCTCTTGCCAAGCCCTGCGCCTATCTGGGGCAATTTGCCGGGACCAAAGATAAGAAGCACGATCAACAGCACCAGTAAAAGGTGCACAGGCTGAAACAGACCGTCAAACATTTTTGCGCCTCCCTTTCCTCCCCCAAAACAAGTTACTACGAGCAAATCAAATTGAATCAAAAACCTTGCTGCCAAAGAATTCCGTTCCCCTTGAAAACTGGGAATTCCCCTATATTATATCTTTTTACGGCCAAGAACAAAAGAGCGGGTCCGGGCGAAATATTTTTTGCTAATAGTTTATGCCGATACCGGCTCTTGCTCCGAACAGGTCCGTCCTGCTGTCGGGCTCGTAAAGTATGTTTACCTGGGACACTCTCGTCATTACAGCAGGGTCACTGGCGTCTATCGGCCAGTACTGGTAATAGGGCGTGACGTAAATAAAAAAAACCGGGCGGGCCGGATATTTATAGAACTCATAAGTTACCGGGAGTTCAAGGGCGAACCCCGCCCTTTCCCTGAGATAAAAAGTTGTCTCATCATATTGCCCGGCCAGGTTGGTCCGCATTCTCATATTGAAGGGAATATGGAGGGCCACATCAGCTCCCGCGGTCAAATTTGAGAGCCGCAAGACATAATCTATTCCTGCAGAACCGTAATTCCAGGTGTATTTCTCCCTGTAATCCGGCAGCGCATCCACTCCCCTGTCCCATATCCGGTAACCCAAGCCTATGTATGGCGTGATGGTCGAACTGGAAATATTGAATAATTTATAACCCAGGTCTCCCTCATATTGACAGATGCTTTCAACCGTGTACATCGAAAGGGGTATGCCGTCCTGGTAAGAGCCATAATACCGGGCCCAGCCTGTGTGGCTATACCGGGCGACGGCTCTTGCCCAGATGCTGCCGGTCTCATAACGCGCATCTGCCTGTATGCCGCTCAGGTATGCAATGTCCTCGTCCAGGAAGTTGTCCGAAGAGCCGGTTTCGTTGTATTCAAGGTGGCTTAGGTCGTAGGCAAACCCTAATGTGAAGCCCCTGTTGCCAGAGCCGGAAACGGAAGGGGTTTTTAAGGCCGCCCCCAAAGCGGAAGGCGCCGCCATGGCAATAAAAAAGCAGGCCAGACATGCGGCGGTTGAAAAAAAAGGGAGATGTTTCAACAAAAAATTAAACCAGCCATTTGGACGCTCACGATAATTGTAAAAAAGGGGGCGGCAAAATGTCAAAAACAAATGCTATTGTGATGCCTTCTTTTTTGATAGAATTGGGTCAGGAGGATCAATTTCTCCAAAAAAAATCCGGGAGGCAGACAATGCAAATTGATGTCAATGAATACCGGGAAAATTATCTGAGAGCGGTGGAAGAGCGGGTAATGGCTAAAAAAGACAGCATCCCCCACTTCAGTACGCAGGGTCTCCATGACGCCATTATGACGGAGCTGAACAGGGCGGATGAGGAGACCTGGAAGATGGAAGTGCCCGAAGACAAGCAGCAGGCGCTTAAAGAGGCGGAGGAGCGAGTTATCAACTGGATGAAAGAAAACCAGGCGCTGGGAGTGGGGCCGAGTTGGTGATTTTGCT
>JAKAEG010000091.1 GCA_021819985.1 Nitrospirota bacterium
GGATTCGGCGGCCCCCACGAGGCGCTGCCTTTCGAGAGCCTCAAGCAGTGTCCCGATGGCTCGCTTTCCAAAATACTTAAGCTCGGCGGCAATCCGGTTTTTGACCGCCTCTTCGTCAAGCGCGACTACCGGATCTTCGACCAGAAGGAATATATTTAGTCCCTTAACTAGGGCGTCGAATGCCTCCTGCCCGTCAATTATCCTGAGCGCCCCGGCCGCAAGACTTCTAGGCCTGAAATTGCCCGGCCTCTCATGCAGGAAATCGGCGAGCGCAGGCACGGCCTTTTTGCCAAGCTCTATAAGCCTGCCCTGGATAGCTTCCGCTTTCTCCAGGTTGTTCAGCTCGCGGACAAGCTCCTCCGCTGTTTTGTCCACTGTATTCATTTTCTATTCCTAATCATAAAAAGGAGAACAGCTCCTATAAAGGTCAGAATCCCCGAATAAACAAACCCCGCTGCGGGGGAAATCCTTGACCACAAAAGCCCCACTGCGAAGCTCGACACGAAATCTCCGATCCCGTTTACAGTGGCGAGAAAGCCGTACCCCGTTCCTCTCAGATGTTGCGGCAGGAGATCTCCGGCCAGAGCCCGCTCCATCGAATCTACAAGCGCTATGTAGATGCCCGCCAATATGAACAGTATGACCATTGCCCATAGCTTGGGTGGCTCCAGGATAAACCCCAGGCACATCAGGGCGAATAAAAGATAACCCGCGCCAAGCAGCGTGCGTTTCCCCAGTTTTTCGCTCAATATCCCGGCTGGATAGGCAAATCCCGCATAAAGTATATTATGGAGGGTGTAAAGGCCGACCGCCATGCTCACTGCCGCCGTTTTCCCGTATTGCGGGGTGAGTATTTGGGTCGCTCTCAAGATCAAAAGCGTGTGCGCGAAATTGCCAAGCCCGAATATCCCGGCGCTGAAGACGAAAAGCTTGAAATTTAACGGTAGCCCTTTTAGATTTTTCCAGAACCCAGCCTGCCCGTCAGGTTTTCTCTTCTTTTCCTTAACCAGGAAAGCGAAACACCCAACTGAAGCAAGTCCCGGTATGAAGGAGATCAAAAATATCTGCCTGAAGCTGAGGACACCAACCAGCGCCAGGGCGATTGCCGGGCCGAGGACCGCACCAAGAGTGTCCATGGCTGTGTGAAATCCGAAGGCCCTGCCGTAAGTTGCGGGTTCCAGCATATCGGCCATCATGGCGTCGCGCACCGGCCCCCTTGCGCCCCTGCCCATCCATGCCGCCGCTCTTATGATAAGGACCTGGTACCAGCTTGTAGTAAAAGCGAACAGCCCCTTTATGGCCGTTATCACATATCCAATTACCGCTATGGGCTTTCTTTTTTCAATGCGATCACTGTAATGGCCCATCCAGAGCTTGACGAAGCTCGATGAGGCGTCGGCAACTCCCTCGATAAGACCGAGGGGCGCCGCCGTGCCCCCAATGGTAACGATAAACATGGGGAGGATGGCAGTCGCCATCTCATGCCCCATGTCGCTAAACAGGCTTGTAAGGCCGATACCAAAGATGCTTCGGGTCAGCCAGCTATTTTTCTTCAAATTATCTGTGCCTTCTGTCCTTGTTTTCTCTTGAAACATTTTCTGCCGATAAAGACCCGATAAAACTTCTAAGCATTATCACGAGGTCTTCCAGTTTCACCTTTAATCTCTTAGAAATTTCATAATCGATATAGCCCAATTTTCTTGCCAGAATGATTTGGGATTCGAGGTCCAGGAGATAGGAATACGCCTCATATAAATCCTCGGTATCTCCATCGGACCGCTTTCTTTCATATCCTCTCGTGATCCTGGGTGGAATCAATTTGACAGTCGATCTGATCTCATACGTTACATATCCATCCTCCGGAAAGCCTTGGGCGATTTTATTCGCCTCGGCGCAGAGCTGAAATGTCTTGGTTAAAATTTCCGACTCCTTAGGATTCACGATTGCTTCTGCTCGTGGCTTTTTCCAACGAGTTCCTTCGCCTTTTTCATGATGATTCCCTTTTCAAAACTGGACACTTCCATTATGAAATCAAGTGCCGCCCCGGTCCCTATCTCATTCAAAGAATTTAGGATCTCAAGCTTCATGAAGGGATTATCAGTCCGCATAAACAGCTCCTTCATTGGTGCAACTGCCTTTACGCTTTTGATCTTCCCAAGTATCCATACCGACCTCTTTACGGTCTCGCGCTCCGGATGTTTGAGAGCATTAATCAATTTTTCCTCGAAGCTTTTCTTTTCGTGCTCCGTTATATCCGCCCCGCAATAATGGCATTTTTTCCCACCCGCATTAATTTCGCTCCAGCATACAGGGCAGAAGAATATCAATTTGACCGCTCTCCTTTGCAGCAACGTTTTGCAATGCCAGGAAAATCTTTCCAACTTGTATAATTTATCAATCTATTTCTTCCAGCCTGCTCGCGCGCCATTTCTTCCCACCAGTAGTTCTACCGCCCGCCACCAGGCTGTCTCTTCGTCCGCAGTCCTGGCGGCCCTGTTCGCTCTTTTTGCAACAAATGATTTCAAGTCCTCAAGCAGCGCCTCCTTATAGCTGGCATGTATAACCGTAAGGTATTGAAGCTATCCGCATCCAGACCATTGCCGGCCAGCATAAAATGAAGCTCGCAAAGCCGTTTGCCTGAAACCCTGGAAGTCGCTGGATGGCCCCGCAGCAATCTCCTTCATGAATTCCTCCAGAAAGGCCTCTTCGTTTAAGCGCAGGTAATCGCATATTAAACAACCACTGGGAATTTCGAGACGGATTCCGGCGAGGTAAGAGAAGCGATTTTCCAGAAATGCTGGTTGCAAAACCCCTTGCTCAAAAAAAGCGCCTTCATTTCTTCATCATTTGTTGCGCTGTACTGGACATGGCACATGTATTTATATTCCTCAGAATCCAGCTTTTCACATATGAAGCACCTGTCCCTAAGGCTGTGCGTCTCTGCGGTGGTCACAGGCGCTTCTCCTTCCAGACATCTTTCCCGATCTTCTCTATCTCCAGGTCAAGCATGATGAGATTGAGGTCCACATGCCCGTAGATCCGATATTTTGGTTTAAGCGCCCAGGATATGATCTTCTTTATCAGGCTTGGATTCCCGTTGCTGATACAGAACACCCGCTCCAGCAGGTCATCATCCAGCCTGGTATCTCCGGCGATTTGTTTCATGAGCGCGAGGGCATCTGTTTTCGGAAGATTTTCTACCCTGAGTTTAGGAACAAGATAGAGGTAGCGGCCCAGGTTCCCCCTGAAAGTGTAATCCGTCAGCTCCCAGCTCTGCCTGCTCGCGCTTATAACCGGGAACTGCTCATAAAGAACTCCAAGAAAACCGTTTATTCTCGGTGTCACGCATTCGAGATGATCGAGGATAAGGCAGAATTTATCCCGTTTTAGATACGCGTAAATCATGTTTCTTAGAGCCCTGATGTCCAGCTTCTTGATATCCCTGACGCGCCTGATCTCCGTGACCTCGTGGAATTTATCGACACTCTTCAGGCTCTTGAAATGGTTCAGAAGAAAATCTGAAATGGAAAGGACTATCTCCCTAAATGTACTGCTGTCTCTGGAGTAGACCGGGATAAGCGAGTCGTGATGCTGGGGGGAATGGTCCGCTTCGCCCCAGTTATCAAATACCCAGTTCAGCAGTAAACTCTTGCCCGTCCCCTCCGGTCCATAAATATGGAGGCTCTTTCTTTCCCGGATGGCAGAGAGCAGCATATGAATCTCATTTGCCCTGCCGACCAAAGCTTCAGGCATTAACAGAACCCTTATCGTCTACGCCCGCTTTTATGTCCATAAGCCTGCGGTTAATATTGTCGAGCTTTTTTGAAGTAAACGAAATGGCCTCTTTTCTCTGGCCCACCTCTTCTTCACCTTTTGAGCGCCGGCTCATGCCCTTCTGTATGGCTGCGGATATCCCCTCAATCGTGGCCTCGAGTCTCTGGAGCATCTCCCACCTGAAGTCCAGCTTGCTTTTCTGGACCCGCTCCTCGAAATCACTGCCTGACCTGCCCAACTGCAGATCGATCACCTGGGTGAGATAGTCCTGCACTTTTTTAAGGATGAGCCTGTCGCCTATGAATTTGGGCAGGGCAAGTGTCAGGGAGGAGGCCATGATGGCAAGCCCAACCGGCTGATCCTTGAATTTGTAATAAAACCGCGACTTGGCTGACCACAGCGCTTCGGTCTTCACGGCCTCGAAGGGTATCTCAAAGAGGTCAGAGGAGAACTTCAGGAGCTCATCGACTGCGCTGTTTATCTTTACAACGAACCGTGTGCAGATAGCCTCGAATGCCTTTGCCAGCCTGTCGTCCTCCATGGCCCGCCATATGTTGAAGGCTTGCTTAACATGATCGACGACCATTGCTTCAAGTTCGTCCCGTAGCTTCCTGGAAGGGAGCGCTTTTAGTTCCCTGAACTTCTCTTCTAGGTGGACTTTTTCATGCTCGATCAGCTCTTTCCTGAAGCGAGTAATGTCTTCATCCAGCACGTCCTTTATCAGTCTTTTTGTTTCTCCATCCAGCAGGATGTCAAAATCCTGTTTTTCCGCGAGCACCTCCTGTTTTTTCTTCTCAAAAATGGCGATCTTCCGCTCAAGCTCCTCCATAGGCGTCGTAAGGGACTTCGTCTCCAGCTCAAGCTCGAACTGAGATTGGGAGATTATCCTGAGGAGGTTATTCGAAGCGGAAGTGATAAGCACCTTCCCCTTTTCTTCCATTAAAAAAGTGTTCAGCTCATCGGTAAATTTTGGAAGCAGGCTTTTCTGGAGCACCTCGGGGGAATTGCTTTGCTTCCCCTCCAGGGCCAGACGCGCGGAGATGGGGAATATCCGCGGGGACTGGTCCCCATCGGAACCCATGAGTTCCTTCAGGCCGCTTGTCGTAAAATCGATTGACTCCGCCAGATCTTTTTCGTTCAGGTAATCGGCCTTGTTAAGGAGAAAAAAGATTTTGTTTGAATACTGCTTCACGTCCTTCAGGAAGTCGAGTTCCGCCTTGCCCATGGGTTGGTCAACCGAGAGGAGGAAAAGGGCGGCATCGGATTTGGGCAGATAACGGTAAGCGACGTCCGTATTGTGCTGGTATATTGAACCCACTCCCGGCGTATCGATTAGGTGAACCCCGTTTTTAAGGTAGGGGGAAGGGTACGTAATGACCACCTCATTCACGTCCTTTACGTTTTTCGGGTTGCCTTTTTCAGTGACGTATTCGGGAAGGCTTTCAGACGGGATCTCAGCCACCCTGCCGTCGTTGAAGTAGACTTTGACCCTCAGGGCCTCCCCGTAAGTCATTACGGTTGCTATCGACGTAAGGGGCACGACAGCCACGGGCAGGATGTCTGCTCCCAGGAGGGCATTGATAACGCTTGTCTTCCCTCTCTTGAATTGCCCGACCACAACGAGATTAAAGGCATTCGTTTCGATTTTCTCCCGCAATTCCTCACACGGGCAGCCCCGGACGCTATCCATCGCAAGCATTTCATCGATGCAGCACAAGAGTTCGCTTTTTAATTGTGAATATTCGGATATGGCCACCGCTTAACACCTCCCTTTTTCGGATAAAAATTAAAAAACTCCTGCCAAAGAAAAACCCTTTAGCAGGAGTTATTAGCCCTCGCGGACAGTTTAAGGCGAACCCCATCGCCATCCTCTATGTCTATATTCTCAATTATACCTTAGGGGGTTGAAATTTTCATTGTAAAATAGTCATTTTCTCAAACAAATTCATATCTTATCCCGGAGGCCATGAAAACTTGCGGCCCGAAAGCAGGTGTATGTGAATGTGCCCGACTGTCTGGCCTCCATCCACTCCGTCATTGATGACGGTCCGATAGCCCGTTTTGGCAAGACCGCGATCGGATGCAATTTTCACTGCAACCCAAAACCACCTTTTCATAAGTTCCTTGTCTTCATTTGTGATGTGTTGAATCTCCGGAATGTGCTTTTTAGGCATCACAAGGATATGGACTGGCGCCTGGGGATTGATATCCTCTATCGCCATGAAGAGATCGTCCTCGTAAACGATCCTCGCCCGGCTCTGCCTGGTAACTATCTTGCAAAAAATACAATCCTCTGCCATATCCATCATCCCCGAAATTGAAGCTACACAGATTCCATACCGATGTCCCTGTGCGTATACTTGATGACGTTGACATCCGAAAGTGCAACGATGCCTTCCTGGACCATTTCATCAAGAATCGGCAGCGCCTTGTTTATGTTTTCCTCAGTGTCCATTATGGTGATCAGTATCGGCAATTCTCCATGGGTGGCAAGCGTTTTTTTCTTATGATATCTCTTGTGTGGGCCGTATCCGGCGATGGCTTTATACACAGTGGCCCCTGCGATATCGCTAAAAATCAGCCTTTTCACGATCGCCTCGTAGAGAGGCTCGCCTTCCCACTCGTCATCCTCACTGATGATGACCCTAAGCATCTTTGCCTTGCCCTCCAGCTTCATCCTTTCCACCTCCTCTTTTCCCACCACTCGCACTTCAGCGCGGGCTTTGATCACATTCGTATCGGCGACCTCAACCAGACCCTTTTCGACCACCTGGTAGACGTCAGGCAGGACCTTGTTTATCTTTTCCTCGGAATCAACCACCTCGATCTTTACCGGCATGTTTGTCGAGAGTTCAAGAATTTTCGCGGTATGAAAGACCCCGTCGCTTCCGTATCCGGCCATGCCCCTGAAGACACTCACGCCAATAATCTTCTTTTTGAAAAAGATATCAAGCAGGACCTCATAGACCGGCTTCCCGTGAAACTTGTCAGCCTCGTCGGTATAAATCGTGAGTTTCTTGGCAGGTCCCTTTGTGAGCATATGGTTGTTTCTCCTATATTATTTTGGCGATAAAGTCGCCAAGCTTCAAAGCCATAAATCCGGCGGCCGCTCAATATCACATTCAAAGCCGCGAATCCCATTTCCCCGTCAAGGACCAGTTTGCCTGTCTCGTACTGGAATGATGAAAAAGTTGTGTACCCTCCCAGTCCTCCCACTACTAAAAAAAGCCTCCACTCCGGGTTTTCGAAAAATTTTTCGGCCATGAGGGTCATCAGCAACCCTATTAGAAAGCTGCCCGTTACATTAATAATGAAAGTGCCCAAGGGAAAACTCCTTCCCCACTGCTGTCCGATCCAGGTTGCAAGCACATACCTCGAAACGGCCCCTATGCCTCCGCCAACGAAAACCGCTATATAACTTATCAAAAAATATAAATCCTTTTAATCTCTATTTAATTATGATAACATCGCAGGGCGCATATGAAGCGACCCTTTTTGAGACCGAACCTAAAAGCCATTCTTTTACCTTTGATTTCCCCCTCTGCCCGATAACGATATGGTCGATTTCGTGTTCCGCGGCATATTTTACAATTTCCTCGGCAGGATGGCCAATGGCAACCTCGGTCTTGATCTCAATATCCTGCTCCTTGGCTTTTATCTTCAGCTCCTCAAAAAGCTCTTTATAATGCTCCGCGCCGGCATCTACAATTGCATCCATCTCTACAATATCAATCGGCTCCGGAATCTGGACCACGGAGAGGACAATTATCTCCGGCTCGAACCTGCTTACAGTGGCAAGCTTTAATGCATGATCAAAGGCCTCGTAAGCTTTTGGAGAGCCGTCAAATGCCACCAGAATCCTCCTCATCGACATCCTAAGTTAAAATCATGACGCTTGAAATAATAAAAACAGCATCATTACAACAAGTAGCATCAGTAAAGCATACGCAGCATAGGCGTTAAGTCTTCCATGGTGCAACGACGCTAGTCCCCGGGCAAACCTCATCACCGCCGCCCTGACGGGGTGGAAAAACAGCTTGTCCACAAGGTGAACGCGCTCCTTTTCACGAAGGATGGCAGTCCGGAAATGCTCTGAAACCGTTTCACTCGTATCTTCCACCGTGGTGGGCCGGAACACTGCGTCGAAGATCACCCTGACCGGATTGGAAAAACCGGTCGCCGTGTAGGTCATCTCCGGCAGCAGCCGCCGCACGCCCCCGTCCCAGCGCGCACTGCGCGACAATGCCCTGCTCCGCGTCAGCCAGAGGCGGACAATAATGTATGTCAGCAACAGCAACAAGATCAAAATAACAAAAGTGTAGGAAGTGGACATGGCGAAGACCACCGGGTTCTCCGTCCCTCCGCGATGGAGCACGACCAGGCCTCGACCGGGCATAAAGCTCTGTCCTACTTGTGCTCCAAGGCTGTGAAAATCGGAAACGAAAGCGGCCGGAAGCGTACCATGAGCAGGGCTTGAAGAGAAAAACGGCGGCACAAGGGCATCAGCCGCGCTGGCCCCAGCCAGCGGATTCACCGCCAGGCCCAATACCGGGATCACATATGTAGGGAAGACGCCAAACGCGAGGCATAATGCCGCAAGGATGAATATCGGGACGAGCGCGCCAGATTTGGCTTCTTCAACTTTTATGTCTTCATCAAGACGTCGCATTCCCAGAAAACTCATGGCAAAAGCCTTTACAAAACAGGTTACCGCAAGCGCAGCGGTGAGCGCAAGGCCGGCGCCGCTCAGGGCGAAAACCATCTTTACTCCCGGTGAAGCCAACTCCGAGGATCGCAGCATCGTCTGAAGCGTGAGCCATTCGCTGGCAAAACCATTGAATGGCGGCAAGGCGGAGATGGAAAGCGTGCCGACGAGAAACCCGGCGGCGGTCAGAGGCATCCATTTGATCAGCCCCCCTAATTTGTCCATATCGCGCGTGCCGGTTTGGGTCTCCACAGTGCCTGCTCCGAAAAAGAGCAGAGTTTTATAAAGCGAATGATTGATCAAATGATACAGAGCTGCGGCAAAGGCTATCGCGGCGGCCACCGGATGGTTTGTCGAGACAAAGACCATGCCCGCTCCGAACCCGGCGGTGATTATACCCACGTTTTCAATCGAACTATGGGCCAGCATGATTTTCATATCATTATCCGTAGTGGCGTAAAGAATCCCTACCAAGGCGGTAACGGCACCGATTACAAGCGCTATCAGACCGGGCCCGGCGCTTGCCGAAGGCATAAGACCGGCATTTACCCTCAAAATCCCATAAAGGCCAAGGTTCAATGTCGCGCCTGCCAGCACGGGGACGAAGGCGCGCGGCGCGGCAGCATAGGCACGCGGCAGCCAGAAATTCACCGGGACAAGTCCCGCTTTTACGCCGAACCCGAAAAAAGAAAGGAGAAAGACCGCCCATCTCAATCCGGGACCGAAACCTTTCGCTGCCAGATGAATGGCGTTAAAATCCAGCGACCCGGCTCCGGCTGCCAACAGGAGAAAGGCCAGTGCGGCAGCAAGCGTGCCTGCCTCCCCCATCGCAAGCAAAAGATACCCCGAACCCACTTGGCCGTTTTTCTTTTTACGCGATATTACAATGAGCAGATAACAAAGGATGGACATTACTTCCCATGCAAGCAGAAATAAAAGGCCATCGCCGGCGATAAAAATTAGCCCAATAGAAGCATACAGCGCCAGCATCAATATAGCAAATATCCTCGCGTTTGATGCAGGGCCTGAGACCGCCATGGTCCCCTGGACATCTTTCATTCCGCGGCTCAGTTGACCGCCCGCGAAAATAGAAGCTGGAAAAAGCACGATGCCTGTAATTATCAAAAAAACTGCGGAGAGATGATCGAGACGCAAAGTTAATGTCGATACAATCAAAGGCCAAAGCGGTTGGCTGAATGTTATATCTGCCAAAAGTGCATTCGCGCCAGCTAAAACCAAAAAAATTGACGCCAAACACCCAAGCCACACAAGAACCTTCCCTTGCCGTGCATCAGGCAAAACCAGCGACAGCAAAATGCCGGAGCCGCACATCGCGAAAAAAACTAGGATGAAAGTCGGCGTCCACATTATCATTTCGCACGCCCCCGCCTCATTTCATACACCAATGCCTCCACCAGAGTTGAAAAATCAAAAACGCCAATTCCGCTCACTAATGTCCTCCGGTCCCATAAATTTATCTGGCATATGCCGTGCTCGTAACATTCGGAACAATAAGGATCATTGTAACCAACGCAACCAGCAATATCAGCAACGCATAGGTAGCGTAACCATTGAGCCGCCCGTGGTGCAATGACGCGAGTCCCCGGGCGAACTTCATCATCGCCGCCCTGACGGGATGGAAGACGAGCTTGTCCACCAGATGAACGCGCTCCTTTTCACGAAGGATGGCAGTCCGGAAATGCTCTGAAACCGTTTCACTCGTATCTTCCACCGTGGTGGGCCGGAACACCGC
>JAKAEG010000092.1 GCA_021819985.1 Nitrospirota bacterium
CCTGAAGGCCCTTTCCATATCGAGACGCTTTGCCATCCTTTGTCCCTCCACAAAAGATTTAACGCCTCGAAATTATAACATATTTTATGACACAGTAGTATTAGAATTATGGAGGTGTGAAATGGAAGGAACAGAAGGAGCAGTCGCTGAGATTAAGACCAGAGGACAGCTCACTATTCCCAAGAGGATACGTGAAACGAGCCATCTCGAAGAAGGCAGTGTTGTATCCATATTGCCGATAGGTGACTCTCTGATCATTACCCCTAAACGGCTTGAGCTTGATGAGGCACGCAGACAGATGAGAAAGCTGCTCAAGGCATCGGGACTCACGATAGAGGAACTCGTCGAAGGACTCACGGAGGAAAGGGAAAAGCTGTTTAAAGAGACCTATGGCGCAAAAAAGAAGGTGTAAGGTATTTCTCGATTCCAATGTGCTACTATCCGGCATTTTCCCGGATAAAGGGGCTCCGAGGATCATCCTTGACCTTTTGACACTTGACTTGCCACTTCTTAGAGGAGCGACAGGGCAGTATAATCTTATGGAGGTTGAGCGAAATCTGAAGAAGAAGATGCCGCAGGCCATTCCGATATATCAAAAATATTTACCCAAGCTTCGCCTGGAAATCGTTGCCATGCCCTCCAAGGAGACCATTTCGGGCATGGCTGGAGTTATTGCGGAGAAAGATGTTCCGGTCCTTGTTCGGCAGTGGCATGCAGGGCACAGTATCTGATTACAGGTGACAAGAAGGACTTCTCAAGATTAAGGGATGTTAATGGGTACAACCTTGAGATAGTCGGTCCGTCAGAATTTATCGACACGGTATTTCCGAAGATAATAAACAGGGTATTATCATGCCGTCGAAAAATCTCTGGTCATACCCCTTGAATGTCTAATTGGGAAGCGCACTATTCATATCAATACGCATGATATTGTTTGGACGGCGGCAGATAATTGTTCGGGATGATGGAGCATCAACTGGATAGCTTGCGCCGGGCCCCGAGTGTCTCCAGCCTTACGCCAAATCAATGCCCCCAAAAAAACCTGAAGCGCCTAATTTAAAAAGGGTGTGCTCAGGGCATGGGCAGACGCGCTAAACGGCCTTTGATACTTCCGGTGTCCAGTTGCTGACATTTCCTGACGTATCATAAGCGGCCACCGCAAAATAATATGTATTGCCGGCTTGAAGTCCGTTCAGGGCATAAGTGCATTGATTAGAACTGTTGCATGCGGTGGTGTTTACCATGACCACGGGCGCCGATGCCGGATTTTGAGAGGCCGTCCTGTAGCGCACCTTGTAACCCGCCAAATCGGTTATAGGAGCGCCATTGGTATTCGTGGTAGTAGCGTTCCACGTGAGAGTGACGCTGCCGGAGCCCGCGCCGTTCGCGCCGCCTCCTCCGCACCCGGCGATCAACGAAAAAAGCCAAAAGATAGAAAATAAAAAAAAGATACCATGTTTTTTGCCGGACTTGTATGGCATTTACATCGCCTTCCAAATGGAATTAATGGAGAAGTGAGCAGCAAAAAAACGGTTTTATATCTTAAAGGATAAAAAATCTCTAAAACAATGCCGCCCTGCCAAGGAAAAGCAGAGCCCGGGATGCGAATTTGCCATCCCAGGCTCTGCTCAATGCATTCTTTTACAGAAATTCTGCTATTGCACTGTCAGATTAGTCGGAGCGCTCGGAATTTCCGTTGTTGTCGTACCACCGCCTCCCGATCCTGAGCCGGAAGGATATTCATAAGCTCCCCGGCAATAGGCTGTGCCTTGAGGACGGGGAATTGCGTCATAGTCAGTGGCTACCAGTGCAATAGTTGTGCCGGCGTTTATGGCCGGGCTGCTCGACTGGAGATGGAAGTCGGAGCCGGGCGAAACAAATTGAGGGTTTGCGTTTAATGCATTAGCCGCACCGGATGGCGTGCCGCTATTGAAGAAAAGGTCATAACCTGAGGTCCACCAACCACCGGAATTAAATATGGTCTGGCCGCTGTAGTTATAATAAATGTTATTCACGGAGGAAAGGGTCGTGCCCGATCCAAAATAATCAAATACAGGCAGGTTTGCGCTTGCTATCTGATAGAAGGTGTTGTTATAGAAATAGAGATGAGCGACCCCTGAATCAATGCTTACGCCCCCATTGGAACTGGCCGTTCCTCCGGAGAAGATATTGTTGTAGACATAAGTATTATCTACACTATTATTAGGAGCGGAGCCGTCTCCTAAATAAAGAAAATCACCCTCGTTGCCGGCGTGGAAATAATTGTCATGGATATATGTGTAATCGGTGACGAGGCCGGCAACATTGGAATCACCGGAATGGGAGACCAGGACTACGCCTCCATAACCGTTACTTGATACCGTGTTATAAAACTCATTCCAGCCTATGTCCGTATTCTGCACCGCTATATCACCGGAACCACCATAAGTATTCTGCGTTTTGATATAGATATCATGTTTGTATTTGTCATAGCCGCAATGGTCGAAGTAATTCCCATCAATTGAGGTATGCTGAGCGTCCGTGGCCCAGACCACACCGGACCAGTCACTGTTCAACAAATTCTGGAAATGGTTGCCTACTACCCGGTTGTAATTGCCCGTTAGATTGAACGCGTTGTAGCCATTGACGTATAAAAATTTGGAAAATGTCCAGTAATTGACATAAAAAGGTGAGCCGCTATCCACATATGTGAAACCGCGGTTGGCGTTTGAGCCATTCAATTCGGCGATCTCCCCGGGATATGATGCCACGGCATAGGGTGCTGATGCAGTCCCTGAAACATTTGCCACGTTCCGGAAATCGACAAACATACCCTGATTGCTGGGGTCAAGCGTGGTATAAGTTCCGCCGCGCACATATATCGTATCGCCAGGACGGATGATGGGATTATTATTGGCGGCAATCATGTATATGTCTTTCCAGGGGCCGTCAGTGCCATTGCTTGCTGTAAGTTTGCCGCTGTAGGAATCCTTGCCGTCCGCCACCGATATGAAGTAGATATTTCCCTGCCTAACGGTAAACGGCAACGCATTTGAAGTCACTCCATTAATAGTGACGGTTATATTTCCGGCGCCGCTTGCGGCGTTGCTAGGCACCCAAAAGGTAATCCGTTCAAGCCCTCTGGGGATGCCGTTTGCAGTGCCTGAGGTGTCCCACTCGGCATAATTGGAATTGCTGTCCAATTGAGCGCCGTTAACGGTTACATAATTAGTGCCCCTAATGGCGCCGCCGAAATTTTCTCCCAAAATGGAAACCGCAACACCCATGGCCGATGACCCCGCCCAGCCCGTATTGGGGCCGCTCGTGAGATCGCTGAAGAAAAGCACGGGCTTTGCTGCGAGCGCGAAGGCGGGGATGGATAATACCAGAAGAGTTGCCAGAAAAAACGTCAACTTCTTTTGCATAATGATTCTCTCCTTTTTACTTCCTACATGAGAACGTCGCAAATCAAAATTCTTAATGATGATTATAAGATTAATGGGTCTGAATAAACAGTGACAAAAGTTACGATAAAAATTAAAAAAAGGACATTTTCTGGGAGGATAATTTTGGAGTGACAGCGCTATACTAAATTTAGCGATACATCAGGAATCAGGATTTGGACAGGACGGAAATAGATCCTTGAATTTTCAATGGTCATTTCCCAGGACAAGCTCATAGAGGCCCCTGATTTTTCCGGCATTCTTTTCCCAGTCAAAGGTATTTCTGGCGTATTCCCGGCAGTATCTGCCCATTGCGTCAAGGTCCTTTGTAAACATCTCCTCTATTGCCCCGCGCAAGGCGGCAGAGTCTCCGGGATGGACAAGAATGCCGGTCCTATCATTAACGACGTCTTTGATCCCCCCGATATCAGTCGTGATGACAGGGCGGGAAAAAGCATACGCAAGCGGGATCACTCCCGAGGTGGTAATATCGGTATAAGGGAGGACGACAGCATCGCACGCATTAAAAAATACCTGTATCTCATCATCGGGGATCCATCCGCCGTAAACCTTCAAATTTGGCAATTCCCTGTTCAAACCAATCAGTTTTTCATAGAGAGTTTTTTCCGTTACCTTTCCTGCGACAAGAACGGTAACGTCTTTCATATCCTTTGTTGCCTCAATGAGATACTTATAGCCGCGGTTACTTCTTATAAAACCAAAGCACAAAATGACCTTGCCCTCGGGCGGGATGTTCAGGGTTCTCCTGGCCTCGTCCTTTGATGTCCTGTTTTCATATGATTCATTAAAATTCCCGTGTGGTATGATGATATGCGTTTTATCCCGGCATGTCCCCAATAGCTCCTGTGCCCGGTCCACGTCGCTTTTGCTGTGAAATATAATGGCATCGGCCCGCTCGTAAAACCACGCAGAATTATTTCGTCCGGCCTCGCTGGAGCCGTGGGGAACTATGTTGTGCATCTCCCACACGATCTTTATTTTCAAAAATCTGCACATGTAATAAAACAATTTCATAACGGGGCCGAAAGGGAATATATAAAGCCAGTGCACGTGGATTAAACGGTATCCGGAGAGACGCAACAGCGCCATTTTTGCAACGTTCGACAGGGAGGAGTAATGGAACGGTTTCAGTATCCTCACGCTTACGCCTGTTTTCTCCAGGTGGGACCGCAGCTTTTTTATATATTCGTGGTTTTTGGGTATCATGAAGACTTTCATGACCGCTATCTCAAGGCCTCTTTAAAAAGCAGGCGTTTCAGGTTTTCAGTTATGTAATCTATCTGCCCCTCTGTCAGCGAATTAAAGAAAGGCAGGGCTATGGTACGCTGGGCGATATGTTCGGTAACCGGGAAGTCTCCTTCGGAGAATCCGAACATGCCGCGGTAAAAGGGCTGCAGATGAATCGGCGTAAAATAATTGTTGCACCCGATGCCGGCCGCCCTGAGTCCTTCAAGTATTTTGTCCCTGTCCTGCCTGGTATATTTATCGGTGAGCCTTACAACGTAAACGAACCAGCTGACCTTCTCGCCTGCTCCGCACCCGGGCAGATGAAGCTCTTCCATACCATTGAGTTTTTCGGCGTAAACAGCGGCGACCCTCCTGCGCTTTTCGAGTATCTCCTCTATCCTTTCGAGCTGCGCGAGCCCCAGGGCGCAATTTATCTCGCTCAGGCGGTAGTTATAACCCAGTCTCTTGTGGGCCAGCCAGCTGCCGTCCTCAGACCTGCCCTGGTTGCGGAGGCTCTTGCATAGTCTGGAGAGCTGTTCATTATCAGTGATGATCATGCCGCCTTCGCCGGTCGTAATCTGTTTGTTGGGATAAAAGGCAAAGACCGTTGCATCTCCGAAGGTACCGACCTTCTTCCCTTTGTACTCTGCCCCGATCGCCTCGCACGCGTCTTCAATGATCGTCAATGAGTGCGACTTTGCTAGTTCCATTAGCGGCGACATGTCGCAGGGCCGTCCGAATACATGTACCGGCAGAATTGCCTTGGGCCTCTGGGCGTTTTTTTTCAACCTGGCCAAGACATCCTCGATTTTCGTTACATCGAAATTGTAAGTCTGGGGATCTATATCAACAAATACCGGAATGGCCTTTTCAAATAGGATGCAATTTGCCGACGCGATAAAACTGAACGGGCTTGTCAATACGGAATCGCCCTCGCCCACACCGAGCCCTCTGAGGGCCAGGTGAAGACCGCTTGTCCCGCTGTTGACGGCTATCGCGTGCCTGCTCCCCATGTAAGAGGCGAATGCACGCTCGAACTCCGAAAGCATGGGCCCAAGACTCAGGTGCGGGCTTTCCAAAACCTTGGCGACATACCCCCGTTCCAAATCGGTGATATCAGGGTTCGAAAGAGGTATTTTCATTTTTTCTCCAATTGCTTTCATGGCAATATTTCCCAGTAAAAAATCTTAAATTAAACGCAGGCCCCGTAAACCCAAAAGCGAGCAGGACACAAGGAATATCTGTATCCCGTAGCATATGAGCACAGTCTTTTTGACTGAGAGCCCGGTACCCATTAGCCTGTCATAGAGGTGGTCTCTGTCACCCTTCATTAGCGGCTTCCTTTTTAAAAATCTCCTGATTACAGCCGTTGACGTATCTACTACTGGCAATCCGATCAGGGCAAGCGTAATGAAAAACAGGACCGGGGAGCCGCTGGACGCGCGAATGGCGAAAACCGAGATAAGATATCCCAGAAAAATACTGCCATTATCTCCCATAAAAACCTTTGCAGGATTGAAATTATAAGGAAGAAAGCCGCATGTGGCCCCAAGCAATGCCAGGGCCAGCAGCATAAAAGCGGGATCGCCCTTCAGAAAAAAAATTATGCTGAATCCTGCCAGGCTAATCGACATTGCTCCGCCGGCCAGCCCGTCAAGACCGTCCAGCAGGTTCACCGAGTTTATAGTCGCGATTATAAAGAAGATCATCATCAATATGCCTGGATAGCCAAATGGAAAATGTTTTCCGGCCTTTATCAAAAAAAGCACGGTCGCGCACGCTATAGCGAGCTGCCCTAAAAGCCTTATCTTAGGTCTGATGTTTTTATGGTCGTCCAATGCGCCAAGTACTGCAAGCGAGAGGCTGCATATAAAAATCACGGACAGCTCGCCAGGGCCCCTCAAAACAAAACGGATGAAAGCAGCCGGTATAAAAAATCCCAGAAAAATCCCTATGCCCCCGAGATATGGGACGGGTGCCTTATGCGCTTTCAGTTCGCTGGCCCCGGGGGCGTCCAAAAGACCCTTTTTGAACGAAAAAGAGATGATCGGCGGAATCATCAGAAAAGTCAGCCAAAAGGACGAGACCAATACTGACAGGGCAACAATAGCGCTCATGTCTGCCTCTGCTTCCACCGTTTAAGCTCCAGTATGCCGGCAATAGAGCCAATACCGTAGCTCAGGTGCAGCGTCAGGAAGGCAACCGGAAGAAACGGCATCGATCCGGCGCTCTTCCGTCCGGCCCTAATGGAGAAGAAGATATTGGCAGCCAGATAACTTAAGACCACGAGCAGAAACATCCAAAAAGCCGGAGAAAATAACAGGGCCATGAGCGCGCTTCCAAGCAGGCTGGAAACAAAAACAAGCGGCACAAAATGCCTGATCGACAGCGAATGCCTGCAAACCGAGTTCGTGAACACATTCCACTTGCCGTTTCTGAAATTCTGCCGGAAAAGACCTCTGAACGTGGCATGGTTATAGTAGCAGGACCGTATCTCGGGCGTAAGGAATATCTTTCCACCCGCCCTTCTGATCCTGGAGTTCAGTTCTATGTCCTGGTTGCGCTCAAGACGTTCATCAAACATCCCCACCCGGTCGAAGACCTCCCTCCTGAACGCGCCAAATGTCACGGTGTCGGCATACTGGGCCTTATTTGACGTCCTGAATTTGGAATTCCCCACTCCAAAGGGATGTGACGTCGCAAGGGCGACTGCCCTGGCGATCAAGGTATTGTTTCCAGGCATTGTTTGGATCGGACCGCCGACATTATCAGCGTCCACTTTCTCAAGCATCTCGACGCATTTTGCAACGTAATCGCTTGCATAAGTGGAATGGGCGTCCATCCTGATGATGATGCTGCCGCGTGCGGCCCTGAGGCCGGCATTCATGGCGGAGGGCACAATTTTTTTCTGGTTATCGACCATTTTTATTTGAGGATTTTTTTCCGAGTACCCCCGAATGATCTCCCTTGTGTTGTCTTCCGACATTCCGTCTATGAGCAGGACCTCAAAAAGCGTCCCCGGGTATGTCTGGGACATCACCGATTCGATACATCCTGCTATATGTTTTTCCTCGTTGCGGACGGGTATTATTACCGATACGAAAGGTTGCATTTCCGGTCTGATCAGTTCTCCGGTATCCGGACGTCATCTGCATTGGTCCCAGCCACTTTCAGCCAGACCCGCTGAAGCGGCGCGGCCATATCATAAGCGCCGTTTACCTTTTTTTTGAATTCAAGGAGCGAGTCGTCTTCATAAACGATTATTCTCTTGAGTTCAAATGGGTTTTGGCGCGGGCCGTTTCTGCCGATTGTAGTGGTCAGGGCAGCCCTGTAGTCCAAAGATTTCAGTATCAGGACATGATGACTGTTATAATCCTTCGATGTCCCGTGGGGATAGCTGAAGAGTCTGGAGTCAGTACCCGTTTTCTGCCTGAAGACGGCCGTTGATTTCTCGATCTCACCTCTAGCCTCCTCCGGACCCATTTCGGCAAGAGAGGCCCTGTGCGTATGGGTGTGCGTGCCGAACTCCATGCCGTATTCCATCATCTCTCTGACCTCTTCCCATGAAAGGGGACGCCATCTTTCGCGGTTAGAGATACTGTCCTGCCGGGCTGCCCCGTCCATCGGCATCCAGCCAAACAGATCGTTGCCGCCAATATATTTTGTTACGATAAAAAATGCGGCCTTCAGTCCGTTTTTTTTTAAAACCGGAAAGGCGTAGACATAATTATCACGGAAGCCGTCGTCAAACGTGATGCAGATCTCACTGCCATTAAGCAGTCCGCCGGAACGCCGGTCGAGATACTCAGAGACGGTTACAACGTCAAAGTTCCTCTTTAGATATAACATCTGCCGTTCAAATTCCTCGGGATAAACGTTCGCGTAGACGATATCCTTTTTGAAATGGAGCGGGCACACCCTGTGATAGACAAGTATGGGGGTTTTTCCGCCCGTGTTGGAGAATACGTACGGAACGTATGTAGCGGTTTTCAGCAAGCGCCTGGCCGATGACCTCAGTATATTGCGGATTTTTATATTCACGCGTTTCTGATAAGACCGGGAAACTATCGCCTGGGAACACAACACCGGGTCTACCATTTTCCTGAAAGCAATTCCTCGTAGATGCTCATATATTTAGAGCACATAACTCTTGAGGAAAATTCTTCTGCGACTTTCCTGTTTGCGTTATCGGCCATTTGCCTTGCGAGCTTTTCGTCCTTAAGCAATCGGATTATCGCATCAGCCAGAACGCCGGAACTGCCTGGCTCCACAAGCAGTCCGTCCTCTTCGGTACGGACAACTTTTGGGACAGCCCCCACTCTGCTTGCAATTACCGGCTTCCGGGCGGCCATAGCCTCAAGCAGTACCATTGGCAACCCTTCATTGAGCGAGGGCAAAACAAATATATCCATGGCCGCGTATATCTGCGGCAGATCGTCGCGCAGTCCTGTGAAGATCACCTTTTCCCCAAGCCCCTTTTTTTCCGACAAGGCCATTAATTCCCCTCTAAGTCTGCCGTCCCCAACCAACATGAATTTCACATCCGGCAGCAACCTGGATACATTCTCCGCGGCTTCAAAAAATATTGAATGCCCCTTCTCGGCCGATAACCTCGCCACCACCCCCACAATTTTTGTTTCTTTGCCGATATTGAATTCCTCACGCACGGCGCCCTCTGCTGCCATAAACCTGGCCGTGTCGATACCGTTAAAAATTACGGATATATCCCGACAGTCCGTCATTATTTTAAGAAGTTCAGAGCCGATATCTTCCGAAACGGCTACCACTTTGCCAAACCATCTCAATATGAATTTCTCCAAGCCGTAATAGAACCTTGTCCTGGCGTCTTGCGAGTTCCATGAATGGCACGTGGCCGCGATTTGCGTTCCGCACATTTTTGCGGCCGCGAAGCCGTAAATATTTGACTTGTATCCGTGTGCATGGATGATATTTATATTATTTTTTCTTACGTAGCTCCTGATCGCACCTAACGTCATGAGATCAAACCTGCCCCGGCACTTGAAAACCACTGTCTTTAAATTGTTTTTTTTTGCTTTTTTGTGCAGTTCTATATGGGGATTGGCTGTATTTTCAAATACTCCCAACGTGTTGTCCACACTTCCGGAAGACAATTGCCTGCTTAATTCCAGGACCACATTCTCAGCCCCAAAGAAACCATAACTGCTTATCAGCTGAAGGATTTTCATGAATAGGACGCGCCCTGTTCAGGAGTATTCCAGATCAAACTTAAAGCCCTGATTTAACCTGGTCCCTCATCCGGGTGAAAGGCGGATAATGAACGATCAATGGGCCGCCTGCCGCTATATATTCAAGCTCCGCGCATGTCTGCCCGGCGCCCCATCGCTTCAATTCATACGGGTTGGAAGAATCGGACATGTTATATCCCGAGTTGGTCGTTAACGCATGTGTATAACCAGCCTTCTTCAGCAAGTCAACAGTTTCCCGGGTGTAATCGTCTTTTTTACCA
>JAKAEG010000093.1 GCA_021819985.1 Nitrospirota bacterium
CTCCATGCCTTTGAAAACCAGAATATCTGGGCCAGATACATGAGGAAGATGGCTGTCAAATAGGGATTTTCAGAGATTTTATAATAAATGTGACCTGGGGAAATTCTCACTATTTAAAATTCTATCATTATTCCGGGACTGTTCCGTTATTAAAGATTTTTTGCGGGACCTGATCCCGTTAAATTTATACAGTTAATTATTTAAAAAATAATATACACTATTGTATTTTTCCTATGATAAGAACCATAATGTAACGAAAGAAAAGGTGGGGTGCCCACCCAGCGCAAGGAGGGATATTTTTAAATGTTCAAGAGAGCCGTTTTGATGTTGTCTTTTTTATTTATTGTTTCTATGGCTTCTTATTCTTTTGCGTATCAGGTCCGTCCGGTCTCAAACGGAGGGACTATCGAGGGTACGGTGCTGTTTACAGGCAGCCACGTCCCTAAAGACCGGATGATCCATCCTACAACAAATCAGAATTACTGCGGCGAAATGATGCCGATGCTCACATACTTGATAAAAAGCGGAAAGGTCCAGAACGTGGTTGTGTTCATAAAGAACATCAACTCCGGCGCGCCGGTGCCCAGAACGCCGGCAAAGGTGGACAATTACAAATGCGCCTTTGTGCCGCATGTAGGCATCGGCTTCAAGGGAGATTCCCTCACTTTCAAGAACTCCGACCCGCTGTTCCATAATATCCATACTTACCTTAATAGCAGCACCTATTACAATGTGGGACTGCCCTCAAAAGGTATGCAGGTGACAAAACAACTTACGGAACCTGGACTTATAGAGCTAACCTGCGACGCCCACCCCTGGATGGACGGCTGGCTCTATGTTTTTGATAATCCCTATGCCGCGGTGACCAATGCAAAAGGCCAGTTTGTCATCAGAAATGTGCCTCCCGGCGTGTACACGATCGAGGCTTGGCATGAGAAGTTAGGCAGAGTAGACCTGGAAAATATAAAAGTAACAGGCGGTGCGACTACCTCGGTTAAATTTACTTACAAGAAGGCCAAGGGCCGCTGATTTAAAAAAATAAAAATGTTTGTCTGCTCCGGTCCCGCGAGTGGGCCGGCATAGACCGGCAAACACTTTAGCTTGAACCTGTCTCAAAATTGTTTTTGAAGCGATTTTGAGACAGGTTCTTATGTTTTTTCAGGATGCAACCGGTTTTCAGACGTGGCGGAAGAGACCAGGTAAACAGGTAAAACCGATATACAATAATGTTTTGCTCAAATTGCCCGTATGCCGAATTTTTTAAGTGTGTTCATCAATGCGCTCAAAGGAAGGCCCACCACGTTAAAAAAATCTCCTTCTATCTTCCTTACCAGGACCGCGCCGAGGCCCTGAATTGCGTATGCACCGGCTTTTCCTATAGGCTCGCCCGTCCTTATATATGAATCTATCTCCTGCCTGCCAAGCCTCCTGAAATATACCTTGGTTTCTGAAAAACCGGATATGCTGCGGCCGGTTGAGGAATCCGTCACGGTATATCCCGTAATTACAAGGTGCTTTTTTCCGTTTAATTTGCGCAGCATCGCCCTGGCCTCCGCCTGGTCGCGGGCCTTCCCCAGATAAAGGCCGTTAATTATTGTGAAGGTATCCGCCGCGATAACTATCGCATTTTTTTCTTGTGCGGCAACGGCGGCCGCTTTCTGCCTGGAAAGCATGCGTGCAAGCCTGCGGGGAGGCACGCCGGCGTTCATGTGCTCCTCGGCCCCGCTCTCTTTTACTGTAAATTCAAGCCCGGTCAGGCCAAAAATCTCTTTTCTTCTTTCAGATGCCGACGCAAGCACTATTTTCATTGTTTTATTTTCACGCATATCTGCCCGCGGCGTAACCAGATGCCCACGCCCAGTGGAGATTATATCCTCCGAGCTGGCCTGTTACGTCCATAACCTCTCCAACAAAAAAGAGGCTTGGCGCTTTCCCGCATTCCATCGACCTTGAAGACAGCTCTCTCGTGTCCACGCCGCCGGCCGTCACCTCGGCCGTCCTGTATCCTTCCGTTCCTGCGGGCCGGAATTTCCAGTTATGGAGGCCTTCCGCTAGGCTCTCAAGCTCTTTTGCCAGGCAGAGGCGCAGGGGTTTTCCGGAGCACGAAAAAAGCTCGCACCACCTGAGGGCCAGGCGGCGAGGCATATAAAAAGAGAGGTAATTATGCATCTCCGTGGACCTGTTTTTCTCCGATAAAAAAATCTCTTTTATATCGATACCAGGCAAAAGGTCTATCACGATCTCTTCCGCGTTCCAGTATAAGGATGCCTGTAAAACCGCCGGGCCGCTCAAACCTCCGTGAGTGAAAAGAATATCCCCTTCGAAAGATTTTTGTTTTTTTTGATTTTTTTCCTTTTTGCCAAAAGTAATCCCGGCCTTTAATGAGATGCCGCTAAGGCCGCTGAATCTCCTTAACTCTTCCGGGCTGAATTTGAACGGGACAAGGGCCGGTCTAAGTGGGGTAATCCGTAATCCGAACTGGGAAGCTATTTTGTAACCAAGATCTGTGGCCCCCAGCTCCGGATAGGACAGCCCGCCGGTGGCGACTACCAGCGAATCCCCCTCGAATTGCCCTTTTCCCGTTCTCACAGTGAAAAGGCCGGTCTTTTTATCCACGCCCCTTATTTTGGCCCCGGTAATTATGCGCGCGCCGTTTTCTCTACATTGCCCAAGCAGCAGGTCCAGCAAGTCCCTCGACCTGCCTTTCAGAAAAAGCTGCCCGTCTCCCATCTCCTCAAACTGTGTGCCCCGGCTCTCAAGAAACCGGACAATATCGTCCGGAGTGAACCCGGCGAGCGCGGATTTGGGGAAATCGGGGTTTTCGGAAATATAATTTTCCGCCGAGAGGAAGAGGTTCGTGAAATTGGAGCGGCCTCCTCCCGAGGCAAGCACTTTTCGGCCAGGTTTCCCATGGTCAAGTACCAACACGGAACGGCCGCGCTTTGCGGCTTCTGCCGAGCACATCAGACCTGCCGCGCCGGCGCCGATAACGATGACATCGCATTTCACGCGTTTATTTTAAAACAAAGGGCCGGTTTCGCACATATTTCAAAAAAAAGCGGCATTTTTTCATTTAATGGAGGAAAAGTACAGGTAAATTGTTTTTTTAGTAAATGCACTAAAAATCTGCCCAAATGGGGGATGGAATAAATCGAACGCACAATGGTAGTCTAATACCCGGCTGGATATTGTATTCAGACTATGAAGAGGGGCATAGCCGTATCTCGCCATGTTATCTTTTTTTATTTTTTAACTCTTGCGGTCTTTTCAAATTGTAAGGAAAATTTTTGCAGATGAAGTCATTTCTATTTTTTGAGCATTTTGTTATATTACAACTTCGGGTTGGTAGACAGGACTTCCATATCGGACTAGAAATGACAGTTGCGAATATAGAAGCTGAGTTATATAACTTCCGGTAATTGTAAAAAAGCTCTGGGGAAAAATGGGAGATTACATACATTTTTGTGCTATTTGCAAAAATAAATTAAAGCTTAAAGCCAAACTGTCCGATAAAGAGCTAACAGGCGGGATTACAAGGGAGGTATCTCGATTTTGCGATTGAGACCGGTTTTGATTTGTTTTTTGGCAGTATCGCTGTTGAGCGCATGCCATCCGAAGACCAAAGAGGAGTTGTTTGGCAAAGGCCGGGACCTCCTGGGAAAAGGCGATGCCAGAAGCGCGATCATATATCTTAAAAAAGCACTCGAAAAAGACCCGGGTTATACAGATGCCAAGCTGGTGCTTGCCAGGGCTTATGGCCAGACAGGTAAATATGATTCTGCAACGGATGTGCTGACCAGGATTTTAAGTAAAGACCCCGCAAACAATAATGCTCATATAGAGCTTGCCAGGGTGTACCTGGAGCAGGCAAAACCCGATAATGCGTCGGCAGAGCTGAAAAAATTGCCGGCATCTGCCTCAAATGACGCCCAGGTACTGGAGGAGACCGGCTGGGTATATGCGCTCAGGAAGGACTATCCGTCCGCCGTTTCATTTTTACAAAGGGCCCTTCAGGGAGGCAAAAGATACAATGAGATAAAAATCCTCCTGGCCAAGGTGTATTTCACAATGGGGGACGAAAACAAGACCAGGGAAACGCTTCAGGATGTGCTTAAAAAGAATCCCGCCAATGAGCAGGCCATCCAGCTTATGGCTACAGTCCAGGTCAGGGCAAACGATATAGATGGGGCAATCAAGACTTATTCCATGGCGGGAAAATCCGATTTTGAGGCCCAGTTCAGGGAAGGGTTGCTTTTTATAGGGAAAGGCCGGCAGGACCAGGCCATGAAACTGGCTGACAACCTCATCTCCGGCTTCAAATACAGGCCCGAGGGTTTCATGCTCAAAGGGCTTTCCTTATGCGAGCTCAAGCGCTATAACGACGCAATCGTATTTCTCAGAAAATCTCTTGAAAAAGGAGAGACTGCCCAGGCCCATTATTATCTGGGCCTTTGTCTTTACAACCTGAAGGAGCCTGAGCAGGCGCTTACTGAATTAAACAGGGCTGCCGGGCTGAATCCGGCCTTCGCGCAGGCCAAAGACCTGGCTGGATTGATTCTCCTGAAGCAAAAAAGGGTAGACGATGCCATCAGGGAATTAAAAGGAAGCATGGGAAACGGCCAGGGTGACGCGTTGACGCACAACCTGCTGGGTAATGCCTATATGGCCAAAGATATGTACAACGAGGCTTTGGACGAGCTTGGACGCTCTATTTCAATGGACCCCTCTCTGCCCGACTCTCATTTTCAGAAAGGGCTCATGCTGGTTTCAAAGGACAAGATCGCCGAAGGCGAATCCGAGCTGAAAAAAGCGGTCAGCCTGGAATCAGGCATGCCGAAAATGAGAATACTGCTTGCTTCCCTTTATGAAAGGCAGAAGGACGATACGAAAGCGCTTGATGTTTTAACCGGTGGAATAAAAGGGCAAAAGACCGATGCCCCTCTATATAATATGATGGCGGAAATTCATGCCAGAAAGGGTGATCTGCAGGATTGCGAAGCAGACCTGAAAAAGGCCAAATCAGCGGATCCCGATTATCCCGGCTCCTATTTCAGTTTGGCCTCTTTTTATGCACAGACCGGTCAGGCCGGAAAAGCCCTCCAGGAGCTTGAAACTCTTTGCCAAAGAACCCCGGGCAACACGAGGGCGCTCATCGGTGCGGCCGCCCTGCTGGAAGCCAAAGGCGATAACGCCGGAGCGCTTAAATATTATACGCTGGCGCTGAACACCGGCCAGCCTGAGGGCTTTTTTTATTATGCCCGATACGAGCTGAAAGCAAAAAAAACGTCGGCTGCGCTTTCTACACTGGACAACGGAATCGCCAAAAACCCCTCCGCCATTCAGCTCTATCAGATGAAGGGCGGCCTACAGATGGGCAGCAAGGATTTTGGAGGAGCCATCAGCACATACTCCGCCCTCGAAAAGATCAACCCGGAATTGGGGGTCGATCTGCTGGCAAAGGCTTACCTGGCAATGAACAGGCCTGCCGACGCATTGCAAATAATAAAACGGGAACTCGCCCAAAAACCCGGGGATATTGGATTGCTGGTAAAACTGTCAACCATCTACGGAATAATGGGCAACAAAAGCCAGGCGCTGAGCACCGCCAATCAGATAATAGCGGCAGACCCCGGGTCCCCGGCCGGGTACATCCAACTGGCATCTATACAAAGCAGAGACAGCGTTGATAATGCGATAAGGACCCTCAGCGGTCCGCGGGTGCCGAAGGACGGCCAGACCGGGATGATGCTGGGGTCACTTTATTTTAGTAAAAAGAATTACAGGCTGGCGGAAAATGAATTCAGAATGGCTGAGCAAGCAATGCCGGGCTATTCCGGGCCTGTTTACAGGCAGGGTGTTGCACTGCAGGTGATGGGGAAAGAGGAGCAGGCCATGGCTGAATACCGCAGAGTGCTTGAGATGGACCCCGTGAATGTTGCGGCCATGAATAATCTCGCATATTTGTATGCCAGTGGGCAGGGAAAAAAGCCTTCTTTTGCTCTCAGGCTTGCCTCGCGGGCGTATGCGCTGGCGCCGCAAAGCCCCGATGTGATGGACACGTACGGTTTTACTCTCCTTAAGAACGGAAAAGCGGCAGACGCACTGAAGATACTCGAAAAATCCTCCGCTCTTATGCCCAATAATCCGTCAATAACCTACCACCTTGCTTCCGCTTATGCTGAGAACGGTGACACAGGTATGGCTATCGGCGCTCTCAGGAAGTGTTTCAAGCTGGGGGATTTCCCCGAATCCAGGCAAGCCAGGGCGCTGCTGGCGAAACTGGAGAAGTCAGGCGCCTCGACCGGAAAAGGTTTTTTCCGTAACAAACCGGGACACTTGAGAGCTGCAGGACATGCGAATATAAGACGAACGGTAAATTGAAAATATGTCCAAAAAGCTGACTTTATTATTTTTGATAGATGCGGGGCTTTCATTATTTTCCGCAAACGCATTCGGGATCTTCGGGCTGCACAGATTCATCATGGGTGTTTGGTCCTCAATGAGCCCGGGTCGGGTCGGGATATTCCTGTTCGTTACACTTATTACATCTTATCTGGTTGAACTTTATTCAATTGAAAGCCACACGAACAGGAAAGCTATCGCGATCAAGGTCTCCATGTCCTTCATGTTTTCCCTGTTTGGCTTTTCGGTGGTCCATTTCCTTGACCCTTTTCTGATCGCCAGGGTGCAGAATACGGTCTGTCTCGCCATTTTCTGCATTTTACAGTTTTCATGGCACCTGATCTTCATGGCTCTCCTCAGGATCCCCCAATTCGCCAGTAAGGTCCTGGTCCTTGGGACGGGCCCGCTGGCCGAAAAAATAGGCGGCGTGATAATGAGCGATGATAATAACCAGCATATATTGAGCGGCTATTACCAGTGCACCAACGAGCCGGTAAGCGTTACTGTGAGCCAGATTGTTAAAAACGGGGATGGGCTGCGCATGGTCGTGCAAAGGGAAAAGCCGCAAAAGATAGTTGTATCGGTATCGGACAGGAGGGGTACATTGCCCATTTCCGACATCCTCCATTGCAAGTTCAGCGGCATAGAGGTTTTCGATGCCCCTTCCTTTTATGAAAAGATGACAGGGAAGCTGCTGATAGAGAACATGCGGCCCAGTTTGTTCATATTTGACAGCAGTTTCAGGATCACTCCGGGCCTGAAGATAATCAAAAGGATGATGGACATATTCGTTGCCGCGGCCGCCCTGGTCATTGCCGCTCCGCTCATTCCCGTTATAGCCATTGCAATAAAGCTTGACTCCAAAGGTCCTGTCCTTTTCAAACAGACCAGGGTCGGGGAAAAAGACGAAGGATTCAAAATTTTAAAATTCCGGACCATGCGAACGGATGCTGAAAACGGCACCGGAGCTGTTTGGGCCAGCAAGAATGATCCCAGGGTGACGCGCCTTGGGCGCTTTTTGAGGAAAAGCAGGCTGGATGAAATAATGCAGCTTTTCAATGTGCTCAAGGGTGATATGAGCTTTGTGGGCCCGCGGCCGGAAAGGCCGGAATTCGTAGAGGAACTCAGGAAGGCGATCCCCTTCTATTCCGAACGCCATTTTGTAAAGCCAGGCATTACTGGCTGGGCGCAAGTGCGTTTTCCGTACGGGGCCTCGATCGAGGACTCCCTCGACAAACTCAGGTACGATCTTTATTATATTAAAAATATTTCGATGTTTATGGATCTCTATATCATCTGTGAAACTGCAAAGGTGGTCCTCTTCAGGAGAGGCGGGCGTTAGGAGGATTTTTTGGTGACATTAAAAATGAAGTGGATATACCTGGTTTTTGTATTTTTGCTTATGGCCGTAGCGATGCCGGCCCATGCCGGACCGTATGTGATCGGAGACGAGGACGTGCTGAGCATTTCGGTGTGGGGCAACCCGGATCTGAGCGTGCGCGTGCCGGTACGGCCTGACGGCATGATATCCGTGCCGCTGGTAGGTGACGTGAAAGCAGCCGGTATCACTCCCCAGCAGCTGAAAACCCTGCTTGAAGGCAAATATGCCAATTACGTGAAAAATCCGGTTGTAAGCGTGATAATGACGGACGTGAACAGTTTTTCCATCTATGTTTTCGGAGACGGGTTGTGGCAATCGGCAGTGTCCAGTAGCGGGGATTCCGGGTCACAATCCGGCGTTTTTACGCTCAAAAAAAATACTACGCTTTTGCAGCTTTTATGCAGGCTTGGCAATCTGGGCAATGCCGATCTGAAAAACGGCGCCATTATTCGAGGCGGCAAGCGGCTTTCCACTGATTTTTACGGTCTTTATATAAAAGGAGACGTCTCTCAGGATATTGCGCTGATGCCTGGAGATTTTATTTATATCCCCAGCGGTCTGGCCAGCCGCATCCGCGTGGTTGGGGCGGTCAAGACCCCTGGCATTCTGTCCTACACGGAAAATATGACCGTTCTGGACGCTGTCCTTTCATCTGGCGGTTTTACTGATTTTGCCAGCCAGAACAATGTGGTGATAGAAAGAAAAAATGGCGGCAAGACAGAGAGCATCAAAGTGAAACTTAAGGATATTATGGACGGCGACATTAAAAAGAACGTCTTTTTAAAGCCCGGTGACATGATCATCGTCAAATCCAGGATATTTTAGGCTAGGCCGGGAGGATTTTTTTTGTGACCGAAAAAAATGGCTCATTCGATATAAAAGGATATCTGGCGGTAATCCGCGAGAAGAGGTATTTGGCCCTGGCCGTTGGTCTTGCCGTGCTCTCGATTATCGTGTGGGGCGGCTATATGGGGCCAAAGACCTACGAAGCCGATTCCACCATAGTTGTCCAGAAGGGCTTGCTCATGCAACCCTTTATGAGGCAAAGCGGGCTGGCCGGAACTATAGAAGACGAACTGAGGATCCTTAAAAACAGTTTAACAAGCAGGTCTATTGTGGACCGTGTCCTGAAGAAACTTGATATGGACCTGAAGGCAAAAAACATGGCTCGTTATGAGGCCCTTATACATAAAGTGCAGTCCAGGCTGAACGTGATCACTGTGCAGGGCCAGAATAACAATGTGGAACTGTTTACGATCTCTTACGAAAGCTCGAATCCGAAAGAGGCAAGGGACATTGTAAACACCCTCGTGGACGAATATCTGGAGCAGAGCATATCCACGCGCAGGACCGATGCATTAAACGCGTATGATTTCCTTAACAGCCAGCTCCTGAGTTTAAAGGGAAAACTTGACGAATCCGACCAGCAGATAATGGATTTCAGAAAGAAACACCCGGAAATAGACATGCAGGCGGATTCAGAGTCGGCGAGGGATCAATCATCTAATGGCCTCAGTGCGCTCCAGTCCGCAGCCATGGAGTCCGATATAAAATTAAAAGACCTTTTAAGACGGCAAAAGGGCCTTGAGATGGAGCTTTCCGGAAAGAAGAAGCTGACAGCTGATTCAAATGACGGGACCGTTTCGCCTCTGCAATCCAGGCTGGACAAGTTAAACAGTGAGCTTATGTCGCTTACTACGAGGTATACCGGTAACTACCCCGATGTGATCAAGGTAAAAGCGGAGATAGCATCACTTAAAAAACAGATGGAAAATCCCCTCCCTGTTTCGGGCCGGTCCGGAAATCCCGTTTATCAGCAGACCAAAGACGAGCTTGCGCAGACAAACTCGGAAATAGCAGATTTAAAGGAGCGAGTGGCTGAAATATCAAAACAGGAGCGCTCAATGGACGTATCGCTCGGAGGCCGCCCCGAGGAGCAGGCAGACTGGAGCAAGCTCCAGAGGGACAGGGGCACTTACCAGAAGATGTATGACGATACGCTCCAGAGACTTGAGGCCGCAAAGGCCTCCAAAGACATCCAGATGGGCGCCGACAGTTCACTGCTTAAGGTGGTGGATCCCGCCGTGCTGCCTGTCATTCCGGTAAAGCCGGACATGGTCATTTTTATAGCAGCGGGGCTTCTCTTGGGGCTCGCTTCCGGCATCGGCTCTGTCATCGGCCTGGATTTACTGCAGAACCCCTACAGGGATGAAGAATCGGTGGAAAAGGGGCTCAAGATGCCGGTGCTTATCTCCATTTCCCGCATTTCCGGGCAGGAGGACAGGGATGTTTCCAGGAGAAAGGACCTGAAAATATTCGGGGTTGCCGGCGTATACGTGCTTCTGATATGCGTGCTTTTG